>JAZPZN010000075.1:0-26588 GCA_045544715.1 Oscillospiraceae bacterium
TGTTCTGGGATCCATTAGATAACCAATGAGTATCCAACCAGTAGGATTGAGTATCTCCTCACGTGTAAGATTGCCACTGTCTACTTTATCAACAGCTTCCATAAGATCATCAAAATTGGGAAAACGCTCCTTGCCACCGTAGTATTCATAAATAATACGTGCTGCGCTGGGTGTGATACGGCTCTCGCCTTTGTACTTACCCTTGTACTTCTTGCGCTCCTCTTCGCTAGAATGGTGGTCAAACCAAAGACCACATCCCTCTACAAAAGGAACGTTTGCTAATACATCGTTTTCGGTTACAGGAATAAGACCATCCTGCAGATCCTTAGGATGTGCAAAAGTCCAGCTGTCAACGATACCTGCATATAACAAAAGCGCACCGCAGGCAAGTCCATCAAAATCTGAACGAGTAATTAATCTCATATCGTACACCTCACTAGATTGTTTCCCAAAAAGGGGTAATTGCTAATTTATAATATTATACCAAATATTAATAAAAAAATCAACACTTTTTTCGCAATTTTGCATATTTACGGAAATTATTGTTAACATAAAACAATTATCACATTGATTTTTTGACGATACTCATCACGGAAATACGATTACTGAATAGCTTAAATCTCTTCAACATCTTTCCGTATATCTTTAAAAGTTCATTAACAATAAGAGTCCTTAGTTGTTCGTCGGCTACTTCATCGCCGAATTCAAGTGCTACAATATCATTAGAAAGGATACTAAGATCAGTACCGAAGGCTGTATCAATGCGTTGATAAAAGTCAACAGGCATCTCACCGCCAGCTGCATTAAAACCATAGAGTTCAACTAGCTTTAGTATACAACTATAAGCAGCACGTGCACCCTCAGTTGGATCTGAATTACGCATCCTACCCAATGCATTAATGGCACCATATTTCATAGAGCGATACCAAAGCAATATTGCAGCCACTATACCACCAATAAGCACAACGATACCTATTGCAATTATAAATGGCATATATGCACTGATATCAAACTCATCTGTTGGCACTGTCGGTTCAACGGTCGGCTGAGATGAAACGGGATCATCACGTTCAGGTATACTGGATTCTGGACGATTGGGAACACTTGGCTGTTCAGGTCTCGAATTCGGCATATCTGGTCTGCTAGTATTAGAAGCATCTGGATCTCGCTCCTCACCTGCCTCAGTGGGAAAAGCTGATGAACTGGTAGGATCAAAGGTAACCCAGCCAATTTCATCAAGATATACCTCAACCCAAGCATGAAGGTTTTTTTCCTTCAGGACTGTTGTATCACCGTATCGGTTATCAGATACAACATAAAAACCGGTACAGTAGCGTGCTGGAATACCCATATATCGCAACATAAGCGTCATAGCGGAAGCATACAACGAGCAATGACCACGCTTTGTTACATAGAGAAAATTCATAACCGGATCAGAGCCGCCATTCACGTTTTCAGTTGTATAGGTGTAATTAGTACGCAAATAATCAGCTATAACGTCAGCTATCATATATTTTTCTGTTGAGGTATAGCTACTAAGCTTAGATAGCTGCATTTCTTCAATAAACGGAGCAATTCTGGTTTTCACGCTGTCATCAATGTCAAGATAGGTATTATTGACATACTCACTATAAGCAGTGATAAGTCCATCAGATCCGCTTACATCTGTAAGCACAGTAGCTGCTATCTCATCAGGTGAGATCATTGACTGCTTAGAGTAAGCATTTTCGATATCTTCAATCTTCGATATATCTCCTGTAACCTCCGTATTTGTATATGAAGGAACCAAAGCAGTGCACTCAACCGCATTGACATAGCTTCCAGAATTGCGATTAACACGCAAAACAAGATCACCATGTATGCTAAAACTGTTGTTATCATAGTATGAAAACTCACCAGTGTATGGCGGTAAAAATACTACATCAGTTTCACAGAGATACTCAATTCTCAGATCCTCAGAAGATACAACGCTATCTGCAAAACTTTCAGTGTCAGATGCACTAAGCAGAGCTCTTGTCATTTTTAGCTCACACGGACGATATCTTTCAGCAAGCATTCCATGCCAACCTTCAGGTGTTGCTGTAACGAGAGAACTCCAAGATTTTCCTGTAAAATCAACACCAATGTCGCCTCTCAGATAGATAGGTTGATCGCCTGTAAAGCTTACTTTGATAATATCTTTTTCACCATTGCCTGGAGAGATTATATTAAGCTCACTTCCCGAGCTTTCGTCAGAACCGGTGAAATACTCAGAAACCGGACCTTCCTCAAAAGGAGAAGATACTACGCCAAAATCATCACCCATGCTGGTGATTGCAGAAACCACTTCCGCATAGCTTATTGCAGTCCCCTGCGGATATATAACCGATGCAGCTATCACCGCAGCAGTGAATATTGCAGCACCTGCCATGCCGACTGAGTAATATTTAGAATAGAAGCTAGCATGCATTGAAAGACGTTTCATATAGCCACTTCGTCTCGATGTACGCAGAAATGATCGTTCCTCACGTTTTGAAGAAGCTTTATAATCAACCTTTCCTGCAGGCTCAAGCCCAGATCTATAATTTAATGATATAACGATCGTCGCTGATACCATAGCAACCAATGGAATAAGCCACACATTGAACTCAAGCTTTTCCGATAGCATCATAGGAAAGCAATAAATAAGCAGCAGAGCAACAGGAAAAGCTGCGTTCACTTTCTTTACCAGTGACAATGCGCACACAAAAGCAAAAATTGTACACATTGTGCCTATTCCCAGTGAAACACCGTCGGTATAGAGAGAATTTGTGCTATGAAGCAATGCAACATCATGGAACAAAAATTGTCTGGGAAAGATAAATCTTCCCTCAGCAAGCAACATCATTGCATCTAAGTAATACTTTATAGAGTTCCATAATAATTCATAATTATAATATACGATCCCACCTGCTATCAAAAGCAGAACTGGTATTGCATAACGCTTTTTTGCAAAGCAGAATAGCAGAAAAAAAACTGCTGCAGAGACTCCGGTTAGTATCGCCATGACAGGGATATCAACCGCTAACTCATACTCTGTCAGCACATACATCATCGCCGACAGCGCAAGAAAACAGCAAAGCAATAAACGTTCTGCTGCAAGCAGGACAGTGAGTGGTTTATTTCCATAGTATCGGTCATAAACCAAAACACCATCCGCTAACTTATTTTTATCCATTTGCCAATCCTTATTTTATTTGAAAATATGGAAGCCATGCTTCTTCAATGAATCATTTGAATATGCGTAATGCATATTCTCCCACTGAGCATAGCCATCAAACTGCTCGAGGTGCACACCGCCTTTTATCTGAGAAACGACAGCACAGTGCTTTAATACAGACCCGTTCCATATATAATTCATACCTTTGTGAACTGAACGCAGCTGCAAAATATCCTCTTGCCGAGTGCCTATAGGACACAATACACGATTGAGAACGAAGTTATCGGATGCAGGCGCAGTTGCTTCTACGTCGTTTATTGCATCTTCAACGCATTTGCCAACAGCATTTTCGATTCCAAAAAAGTCACAAATATCACCAAATGACATGTCTAACAGTCCAGGGAAGCACTTGTGTATTATTGTTACTACCGCAACAGCTAAAGCATTTTCATCTGATTCATCTGTAAGCGTAAGAATTCCTGAAGATTTTAACGCACTGCCGAGAACTGCATCTGAAAGATCATCGACCATCTTGTCAAGCTTTGCTGTAACCTTTTCATCAGAGGCATTGAAGGCATCCTTAACGCAGCTGATAGCGGATGTGTCACGCATAACGCCATCAATAATCGCACTACGATTCACCGCAATGGTTTCAAAAGCCGCAGTTGCTTTGCTGAGCGTATTGTCAAGATAGCTGTTGAAACGATCAGTGAGGTCTTGATAAAACTTTACAAGTATTGAGCCCGTGCGCAGCTTCAACTCGCAATCAGCATATTCACGCAACTCATATAGATACTGCTCAACTGCCTTATTGACAAGAATTGCAGTTTTCAGCTTCATGTAAGCAGTTCGCTCAAGATTTTTCGCACGCTTTACCTGATCTTCCATGTCGCTGATAACAGAATTAGTCTTTGCAATAGCAACACGTAGCTCAGACAGGCACTTCTTAATGATCTCAAGTGAATAAAAGGGACCCTTGTCAAACTCACATTTTGCGGCTTCGCAGGTAGAAATTATGCTGTTTGCAATCTCCTCAATGCATATTTCGGCTCCATTTTCAACCGAGCTGACATATTTGTCAAGCCATTTGTCAATATAGTCGTGCGCACCCTCATCACTAAAGCGAAGCGCTTTTGCAGAAAAAGAGGGATTGATACGCTCGTCAAAATCCAGCTCAGGTGCTTCGCCACCCTTTTGGGCGAGAAACTTTGCGTCTGGAGTAACTGTATTGGCATATTTCCCCAGTAATTGCTGACCAACATTATTATTGTTGAGCTCATGATTGAATTTGGTAAGCACCTTTACAGAAAGATAAGATAGAATCTTACCAATAGGTGCCTCATAGATCTCAACACCATAAGAGAGATAGCGAAAATCATGGGATTCGTCAGGCTTCAGCATATTGTAGGAAACGATACGCTCAGCATCATCATCCTTAGAGAACAGCACCTCCATGCGGTTGAGTATCTTCTCAGCTGCACAACTAAGAGTGCGGCGATATGTTCCGTTAGCTGATGCAATAAAACACGAGGTGAACGGAGGCTTGTCAGATTCAACAGGGAAAGATGCAGTGTACTGCTGGGAAAAGGGCTTTTTGTGAAGCTGGAATTTATCAAGCTCAATTTTTGACATGATCGTATTCGCAAAATAGTTGCCTTGCTCACGCTGGTCATCCTCAAAGAGAACGGCAGTATCAGCGGCAAACAAATACGAATTGATCTTGACAGGATAGACAGAATCATCAAAAAGTTGCTTCAGAATATATGCGAGGTCGATAAACATGCCACCAAACATAGCATCACCCATATTTCCGGTGATGATTATCTCAAGCGACTTATCAGAACCGGAGAAAGCAGCAATAGCCTCACCAATACGCTTCATGATAAGCTTCATATTGTGGAACAATGCAACTCTACCACACTGACGCTTTGTAAGTCCATAAACTGGCGCAGCCGGTGAGTAATTTTTAAGCCCGTCCACATCAAACCAATCCAGTGCATACTGTGGTAGCTTAGCAGGATTGTTAAGGTATTTATATATCGCCTCTTCGGGAACTATTGGAATACATTCATCATCGTTAAGCACTGTACCCTCATACTCACTCGCTTGCAGCAATTTATCTTCGCCTATTGCAAGATAGCGTACAGTTTTAGGGTCACTACCAAAACGACATTCCGTTATATGCTTACATTGCATTACACAATCGACACCGTTTTTTCCGATGCCAATTATAAATAAACGATTGAAACCAAACTGGCTCTTATGGTCAGCGCATAACTTCTGGATACGCTCAGGCATCAGCCATTCGATTCTCTTCTCAATTTCCATGAAATCGCCCCTATTCATAAAAACTTCTATATAATTCTATTCGTCTGTCAGTTTTTACAGGAAAACTATGACGCAAATTGTGTACATTCTCAATATCTATATCAGCATAGATATTCATTTCAGAGTTATCACAGCGTGCTAGGCAACTGCCATCAGGAGACACTATCATGCTATCGCCGCTGTAATCAAGCCCTCCACCACTGCCGCAACGATTGCATGCAACAATATAGCATTGATTTTCAATAGCACGTGCACAAAGGAGAGAAACCCAGTGATCACGGCGCTGCATAGGCCAATTTGCTGAAACAACTATACATTCAGATTTTTTCGATAGCTGCTGATACAATTCGGGAAAACGCAGATCATAGCATACAGTCAGACCAAATGCTGTATTTGATAGATCAACAATCTTCGGAATGCTTCCAGCTGAGTAGACAGCACTTTCACCGCCATACGAAAATGGATGTATCTTAGAATACTCTCCAATGATGCTGCCATTACTCGCCACCGCAAGATTATTGAATACTCTGGCCTGCTCCGCCAAAGCATAGCCAAAAATGCACGATACAGCATATTTTGCACTGATCTCTCGGAAGAAGTTGACTGTTTCACCATCGTGAGGTTCAGCTAGATAAGTATCCATTGAAAAACCAGTCAAAGTAAGCTCTGGAAAAACAGCAACATCTGCCCCATTTTTAGCTGCATTTCTAAGTGCAGCATCACACTTTTTCATATTTTCTGATTTGTTTTCCCAGACGATATCTGTCTGGCAGACACATATCTTCACACACTGCCTCCATAAGAAAACCTTTGCTACTGCAGTATTTGGACATAGTAAGCCCAAAGTAACTATATTAAATATTATACAATAATTCAATGAAAATGTCAACACGAAATGTTAATTTCGCATAAAAGTCAATTACGCATACCTCAATTTGTTAAGATAGCACAAACAAGCCGCCGTGTTTTCATCACGGCGGCATATATATTCGTTTTTTACTCAATCATAGCATTGAATTCATCAAGCTCTGCGTCAAAGATTGGAGAATTGGATTCTATCATCTGCGTCCAGCTCTGCTGCTCCTCTGACTGATCCATTGCTATGTTAGTAAGCATATTCTGCAGCATAGTGGATGTATCAGTATCAAAGCAATAGTTCTCATCAAGGATTGTATTGAAATTCTCAACAAACTTGAATTGATACAGGAAGTCATACTCCTCTTCAGAACGTTTCTTGTTCTTCATGATACTGGTCTTGGTTGTTGCAGCAAGTTCTGGATCGACAACACTCAAACGACAACAGTTGATGAAGCAACATGCAGCTTCAACATTTTTTGATCCCTTGGGAACAAGGTAACCGAAGGTAGATGTTCTGTAGTAGTGTTCATCTGCCTGAGGATCTCTGGGAAAAGGCACTAAAAAGATGTCAGCATCTGCAAAGCTTCGGCAGTAGTTATCAAATACCCAGCCTCCCATGCTATGAAAAGCTGCAAGTCCCTGTACAAGCGGCACACAGCTAACATTATTATACTCACCATAGTAGTCGACACGAGCATAACCAGTTCTGCGCAGCTCTTCCTCAAGGAAATTAACTGCACGAACAACGCTTTCGGTCTTCATGTTATTCTCGAATTTGCCATCCTCATTTATACCAATAAGCATCGTACCTGTTGAAGCAATAAAGTTGTCGGTGAGGTATGCACCATATACACCAAGCACTCTTTCTTCAGGCGACTTTTGAATAAAAGTCTGAACAGCGGTAAGGAAAGCATCCCATGTCCATTCGCCATTCTGCCACTGAGTAGCCGGATCAGCAATACCATACTCTTCAAACAGTGTACGGTTGTACAGCAGCATCTCAGGAGAAACATCATAACTCCAAGGATAGTAATAGTGCTTATCGTTATATTCATATCGGTCAATATATTGCTGCAATCCCTCCCATTGGGGTGCAGACATATCCATATACGGAGTAAGATCTTCATACATATTGCGTGACATCCAGTAGGGATATGTGTTTGCCTGCTTATCGACAAGGTCGGGCGAATCATCAGATGATATCTTTGCAGCAAGTGTATCCAACAGCGCATCATAAGCTACACTGATGTAAACGATTGGCTTTGTACCATCATCGGGATATACATAATCATCCAGTTCAGCATTGTAATACTTTTGCGCATAGGTCTTTTCATAGAATTTCCATGCGGGCTTGATATCACCTGCTGTAGTGATATCATAGTTACCAAGATAAGTAAGGATGGGGTCATCAAGTTCAATAGCATTGAAATCGATGGTAGTATTGACATCACCTATATCAACAGGGTTTTCAATATCATCATCGACGGTGGTAGTTGTTGTAACTGCAGTAGTGCCAGCTACAGGTGCACTTGTTGGAATGGAAGATCCATTTTCTTCGCAAGCGCAGAGCGACAAAATCATTCCAATACACAATAAACCGGCAGCTGCACGATTAAAAATTCTCATAATTCCCTCCAATATGCAATACTCATGCCTCACACAATTTTAGCTGTAAAGCCACCAAAATGTGATGCAATCGTTTACATGATATTATAATATATATAATATCATAAATTGTCAGAATCGTCAATACGTTTATCTGAAAATCAGCAATAATCATACATTGAGGCAGCAAATTTATGTTATTATTCACTATCAGCTCTCTGCTTATGCTTACGAATGTGGCTTGCAATCACAACGGATATGCCCGTCAAAACCATTATTACAAGCGAGATGATTATTACGATGTTATCAGATACAACTCCATTATTGATGAAAAAATTAGCATTCTCATCAGTCTCATCGAAATTGAGTAGAATATACACTATGCCCTGAACTATCATTACAATAGCAGTTGTGATAGTCGTACTGCCCTTTACACCGAAAAGGCTTTCCTTTGCGATGTTTCTTATCACCCACCACAGATAACTAACTGAAGCTGAAAATGCCATTAGCACATAAACACTCTCACACCAATGCACTGTTTCACAGCTGAGAGCAAATACTGCAGAAATAACTATGTATACCCACATAGCCTCTATAGTCAGCTTTGTGCGTATCTGATTCTGTCGCTCATCATACACTTCCTTTTCACTGCTGGGCTCACCCATTATAATCTTCTCACAAAATTTATCAAAGCTTTCTAGACTCATAGTTTATCCTCCTTATTCCAAAATAGATCGTCAAGAGTTTTATCAAGTGCTTTACATATCGCTATACATAGATTAATCGTAGGATTGTAGTCACCATTTTCTACAGCGCTGATCGTCTGCCTTGTGACTCCTGCCTTTTTGGCAAGCTCATCCTGCGACATATCCTTTGCTGCCCTAGCAGCTTTCAGTTTAAGATTTTTTGCCATCTCATCACCTCAAGATAATTGTAACATATGCTTTACGCTTTGTCAAGTATATTTTACACTATTTCAAATAAATTGTGCGGAGTGTAAAATTCTCCGCACAGTTTCTTATTCTTCCATCTGCTTACCGAAATACATCGCAGCTGCCTGCACAAGTGCGCTCTGCTCGTTGGTAGCATACTCGGTGTTATCCCCTGCCAGCATAATAACCGCACCATTCACATCACCCTGAGTAAGAATAGGAGCGCAGGCAATTGCATATCTGTCAACCCCCTCGATAGGATTAAGTCGCTTGTCATCCTTACTCTTGTAATAATGAGCCTTACGCTGCTCAATGAGATCTTCAAGAGAACCTGAAACTCGGCGCTCTATTACTTCCTTTTTAGAGATACCAGATACTGCAATAACGTGATCACGGTCACAAATTACCGCAGGGCAACCACCAACCTTTGAGAGAACATCAACATATTGTGACGCTGTACCTGCAATCTCACCCACTGGTGAATACTTTTTGAAAATGACTTCGCCATCAGGACTGGTGTAGATCTCAAGAGGATCGCCCTCACGAATTCGCATAGTGCGACGGATCTCCTTTGGAATTACTATTCTGCCAAGATCGTCAATACGACGTACTATTCCTGTTGCTTTCATATATTTAAATTCCTTTCATAGATAGATCTTGCTTGTGTCAGCACTGATATTGTCTGCATATTACGGGAATTTATACATCTGTTTCGACAAATGATGCTAACTTTTATGGCAACAGCAATAAAATGACCTAATCCATTTACAAGTGCCAACTTTATATACTTTTTGCAAGTTGACGACAACATATCCTGCAAGATGATAAAATTCTAGCAGTATGGATAAAATTTTAAAAAACTGCTAAAAAAAACTTGACAAATAGCCTGTTACGTATTAAAATTAAGAAGGTTGAAACCATTAAGAACCACCAAAAACGAAGGAGAACAACTATGGAAAAGATGTACACTGGCAAGACCAAGGATGTTTACAAGCTGGAAAACGGTAACGTTATGCTTAAGTTTAAGGATGATTGCACCGGAAAGGACGGTGTTTTTGATCCAGGAGAAAACACTGTAGGACTTACTATCGAGGGTATCGGCAAGGCAAATCTGCAGACCTCTGTTTACTATTTTGAGCTGCTGAAGAAAGCCGGTATCAAGACTCACTATGTTGGCGCTGACATCGATAACGCTACAATGGAGGTACTTCCTGCAACTGTATTCGGTCACGGCCTTGAGGTTATCTGCCGTCTTGTTGCTACAGGTAGCTTCATCCGCAGATATGGCGAGTATATCAAGGATGGTACTGTTATTGAGAATGGCTACGTTGAGTGCACTTTCAAGAACGACGAAAAGGGTGATCCCCTTGTTACAAGTGAAGGTCTTGACGTTCTCGGTGTTATGACTCCTGAGATGTTCAATAGCATGAAAGAGCAGACTCTCAAGATCACTAAGATCGTTGCTGATGACCTCAAGACTATCGGTCTGGATCTGTGGGATATCAAGTTCGAGTTCGGTTACAATAACAACGAAGTAATTCTCATTGATGAGATTGCGTCCGGTAACATGCGTGTTTATAAGGGTGATACAATCGTTGATCCCGTTGAGCTGACAAAGCTTATCCTCAACAGATGATCACTACATAAAATATCTGAGCCGGCCTACAGGGTCGGCTCTTAAAATAAGGAGCTGATATTGGGCGAAAAAGTCGGAAATGCTTTTAAAGATGGTCTTTCATTAAAATAATCTGCCCTGACTTGTGCCATTATAGCAAAGCATAGCGCCTGAGAACACATCTCAGGCGTTTTTGTTATATAACCTATAGGAGTTTATAGTTACAATTTGAGGTTTTTGCGTCGATAGCTCTGTTATACGACTGCCAACAAATTCAAACCCTGCTTTCTCTATAATGCAGTTGCTGCCAACATTTTCTTTTACAGCCTCGACAACTATAGTATCAAATCCATCAGATAGAAGTTGATCAACAACAGCACTTAAAGCTTCAGTCATATATCCATTATTCCAAAACCTTTTACCGGAACAATAACCGAGCACCGGGTTGCCATGATGATAGCCGACTACATCGATCATACCAATGAGCTCGCCATCCTCCTTACGCTCTATTCCATATCTGTAACAGTTATTATTCATATATTCGCTAAGCCAGAACTCCATTATTTGTTCGGTATCAGCAATGCTTTGATGTGCATTCCAAGTAAGATATTCAGTTACATCAGGATCGCTAGCCCAGTTTTCAAATACTGATTTTGTGTCACTTGTGGTCAAAGCCCTTAATATCAATCTATTTGTTTCAATCTGTTTCATCCTATAACCTGCTATGTATGACTCTTTATTTTAGATTTCAAAAGATTATCAATTGTGAAGAAAATATAGCCAACCGCTACAAAAGCACTCAACAGTATAGCTACCCACTGTAGTACCCCTCCCCATCCCAAAGTATCGAGATCAAGGAAAAAGTATGGATAAATGATATCACCTTCGCCATTCAATATCCATGCTCTGATAAAAATAAACCCCACGTAAATCAATGGAGGTATCATTGAGAATAACGGATAATACCATTTTATTGACCTGCGCTCGTAGAACATGAACCAGTCAGCAATATACATCAACGGCAAAACGATATGTAGCAGAATACTTGACACCGTAAAGCTCATTTCCAGCGGTCTGCTTTTTGCGAGAATAAAATTATAGACAACAAATGTCAGCAATAACATCAACGCTCCCATAAATTTTAGCAGTGGAAGCACTGTAGTAAAGGTATCATCTTTTTTACGGATAGTCTGAACAAGCTCAAAAAACACTATAATAATACCAAAGTAGTTGCTAAGATTGGTAAAATAAACGTAAAAATTGTTAGCAAAGCTTGCATTAAACAAACCCAAGCTCGCAGCAACAGCTACAATACCAAGAGTGCAGAATGCAGTCTGAAAAATCAGTTGAGTAGTTCTGTCTTTAATCATGCTGTTCCTCACTAAATTCAATATTCTCGAATAACATGTACTTATATGCATATATGATGTCAAGGTGATTGTAAACTGGCACTGCACCATCACGAAGCAACGGTATAACACCACTACAGCGAGAGCTATATCCATCAAATGGTGACAGACAGAAAAGCTCTCTGTTCTGCTGAACAGTATGTTCAGCAGTGAGCAAACAACCGCTGCGCTCCGGAGCTTCAATAATGAATGTGCCAAGAGCAAGCCCTGAAATGATACGATTACGATACTTAAAATACTCTGCCGATGTGCCCATTCTCGGTGGCAGCTCAGATACCAGTGCTCCACCGCTGCTAAGTATGCCCTGTTTCAGTGCTCGGCTTGCAGACGGATAATCAACAAGGTTTCCGCAAGCAAGCACACCAATAGTCCTTGCAGACCTACTTAGCGCACTTTGATGAGCTATGGTGTCAAGTCCTACTGCAAGACCGCTTATCAAAACCATACCAACATCTGCTAGATTTGTGCAAATAGTTCTGCCAACTCTCTCAGCATATCTGGATGGGTTGCGTGTACCAACTACAGCTATTGTAGGTTCATCATCAATACCTTCAAGCGAGCCCTGAACAAACAAAACTATTGGTGGATTGAATATACTACGCAGGCATTTTGGGTACTCAGCATCTTCAAGGGTAACAATGCGAATTCCGAATTTACTGCAATCATCCACAATAGCCTTAACATCCTTAGTACGTATACTTATGGCACGAGAACGCTCGATATCATCAAGTTTATCACAACAACCGTCACGAATAGCCTCAGCCGCTGCACGAACACTGCCATAATGCTCAACAATTTCTAATGTTTTGGGATTATATGGCTGCATTACAAGTAGCAGCCAAAGCCATATCTCCTGGTTCACTATATTCACCTCACATTATCTTTTATGTTATTATACAACAATAATTTCCAATTGTCAAATACTATTGAACTAAATAAGCTCTGCTGTTTAGCAGAGCTTATTTTTATCATTTGCTTCCAAGACGATACTTGAAATCATTATACCCAAATCGTGCCAGCAGCTTAAAGCTACCATCAGAGTTTGCTTGCCATATATCGGGCAATGGCATACCGTTAAAAGTGTTATTTTTGCAAGTAGAGTATATAGCCATATCCTCAAAAAGCAGCTTATCGCCAACATTAAGAGGCTTCGAAAAGCTATAATCTCCAACGATATCGCCTGCAAGGCATGTAGGCCCTCCCAAACGGTATTTATACATATACTCTCCACTTTTATAGAGTGGAGGAAGATACGGCATCTCAATAACATCAGGAGTATGGCAAGCTGCTGACATATCAAGTATAGCTATATCTGTTCCATTATTGCATAGCGTATCAAGCACTTCTGTCAAAAGATATCCAGCATTAAGTGCAACAGCCTCACCGGGCTCAAGATATACCTGAACCCCATATTTCTTCATTGCAAAATCTATGCAACGCTCAAGGCGAGGTATATCGTAATCATCACGAGTGATATGATGCCCACCGCCCATATTTAGCCACTTCATACTCTTCAGATACTCTCCAAACTTCAAATCAACAGCTACGAGAGTAGCTTCAAGTGCATCACTGTTCTGCTCACAAAGAGTGTGAAAGTGCAAACCGTCAAGCATATTGATAAGCTCATCAGTCATCTGCATCTTCCACTGGTCAATTGTAGTACCAAGCCTGCTTCCACTAGCACAGGGATCATATATCTCGTGACCCTCCTGCGTTGAGCACTCAGGGTTTATACGAAGACCTACCTGCTTACCTGCTGCCTTTGCCCTGCCACCAAACTTTTTGAGCTGAGAAGGACTGTTGAATACGATATGATCAGCATATTTAAGCAGTTCATCAAACTCACTGTCACGATATGCACCACAGAAAACATGGCATTCCTTATCAGGCATCTCCTCAGAACCTAATCGAGCTTCATATAATCCGCTTGCCTCAGTTCCTGCGAGGTATTTTGCAATAGTAGGATACAAGTCATAGTTCGAAAATGCCTTCTGTGCAAGGAGAATCTTACAGCCGGTACGCTGCTGTACACCAAGTAAGATCTCTCCATTGTGCTTAAGCTTTGCTTCGTCTATGATATAGCAAGGGCTCGGTAGATCAGAAGCAAGAATTCTATCTTTTATATCCATATCAATCTACCAATACAGGTGTATGGCTCTCTTGGTGAGGAAGTCCATATTTGTCAAGTGCCTCGATATAAGGATCGGGATCGAATTCTTCAACCGTATAGACACCAGCTTTATTCCATTTTCCGGTGAGCAGCATCAAAGCTCCGCACATGGCTGGAACACCTGTTGTATAGGATATAGCCTGGCTTTCAACCTCTTTGTAGCATTCCTGATGGTCACATACGTTGTAGATATAATAGGTCTTAGCTTTGCCATCCTTAGTACCTGTGAAGATACAGCCGATGTTGGTCTTACCCTTAGTGCGAGGACCTAACGATGCGGGGTCTGGCAGCAAAGCCTTCAAAAACTGAATAGGCACTATTTCCCTACCCTCATAATTTATTGGAGTTGTAGAAAGCATTCCAACGTTTTCGAGGCATTTCATGTGAGTAAGGTAGCTCTGACCAAAAGTCATAAAGAAACGGATGCGCTTAATACCGGGAATATTTTTGGCAAGGCTCTCTATCTCCTCATGGTGTAGGAGGTACATATCCTTCATACCAACTTCAGCAAAATTATATTCACGCTTGATGCTCATAGCAGGTATCTCAACCCATTTTCCATTCTCCCAATAACTTCCCGGAGCAGAAACTTCTCGCAGATTTATCTCGGGATTAAAATTAGTTGCAAAGGGATAACCATGATCACCGCCATTGCAATCAAGGATATCGATAGTATCGATAGTGTCAAACTCATGCTTGAGTGCATATGCGCAATATGCCTGAGTAACTCCTGGGTCAAAACCACTGCCGAGAAGTGCAGTAAGTCCTGCTTTTTCAAACTTCTCCTTATAAGCCCACTGCCAGCTGTAGTCAAAATATGCAGAGAAACCCTCATCTTTGCAGCGCTTGTCATATACTTTGCGCCATTCTGGATCGTCAATATTTTCAGGCTCATAGTTTGCAGTGTCCATATAATTAACGCCACAAGCAAGACAAGCATCCATTATCGTCAGATCCTGATAAGGGAGAGCAATATTCATAACAAGCTCGGGCTTGTAGCTGTTAATGAGATCGATAACCTGATTAACATCATCCGCATCCACTTGTGCTGTAGTGATAACAGTTGAAGTAGTCTCTCTTAATTTCTCTGCAAGCTCATCACACTTTGACTTTGTGCGGCTTGCGATGCAGATCTCAGTGAAAACATCGCTAACCTGGCAGCACTTTCTGATAGCAACATTAGCTACACCACCGCAGCCTATAATTAATACTCTGCTCATTATTCTATCCTCCATATTGAATCATTTATTTTTTAGTATTGCTAAAATAAGCTCTCTAAGCGTTTTGCAAGCCAGTGCAGTACTCGCTCCACTATAGTCAAGCATTGGTGCAAGCTCATTTATATCAGCCCCAACAATATTACCTTTACATACAATTTGAATAGCATCCAATAGCTGAGAAAAGCTTACACCACCAGCTTCCGGCGTGCCAGTACCACTGAAAAACGATGGGTCTACACAATCGAGATCAATGGTGAAATATATCGGCTTGTCACCAATATCTGAAATAACTTCAGATAGTCCGTCAAAGCTGAACTTGTGCATATCCGTATGCTCTGCAGCAAAACTGAACTCTTCCTTGTCACCGCTCCTTATACAAAACTGATGTATCCTGCCATCGCCAATGATATCATGACATCGACGAATGACGCAGGCATGACTGAGCCTTGCTCCAAGATAATCATCTCTGAGGTCTGCATGTGCATCAAAGTGAATTATATGCACATCGGGATATTTTTGCTGAACGGCTCTGAAGGCGCCAAGTGTAACAAGATGCTCACCACCTAAAAGAAGAGGTAGCTTACCGTCGACTAGTATAGTCCTTGTTCTTTCTTCAATATCGGCTAGAGCAGCATCAGATGAGCCGAAGCAGAGCTCAAGGTCTCCGCTGTCGAATACTGAGTGATCTGTCAGATCATCATCCTGATAAGGACTATATGTTTCGATTCCGTAGCTTTCATGGCGGATAGCCGATGGACCGAAGCGGGCTCCGGGACGATAGCTTGTTGTGCTGTCAAACGGCGCACCGAATAGCACAAGCCTTGCATCCTCATAGCTGCTGTCGCATCCAATAAAGCTTTCAACGTTTCTGCTCAGCATTTTCTACCTCCTCCAACATTTCCTCCAAAAAAGCGGGAAGATAGAATGCACCCTTATGAAGCCTTGTTGTATAATACTTCGTGCGAAGATGCAGCTTGTTCCATGCCTCAGGATCAAGATCGTCTACAGGATGATACTTCTTGCTGGCGAAACCAAATAACCAATAACCAGCCGCATAAGTAGGTATATGCGCCTGATACACTCTGCTTATAGGGAATGTGCTTACTATTCTTTTGTGGCTTCTCTGCATTGCTTCCGCATCCTGCTTATAAAAAGGACTTCCCTGCTGATTTACCATAATACCGTCCTCTCGAAGGGCATTATAGCAGTTTCCATAGAATTCAAGAGTGAATAATCCCTCAGAGGGTCCGAAAGGATCAGTGGAATCAACGATGATTAGATCGTACTTGTTTTCACAGCGACGAATGAATTTCAACGCATTTTCAAAAAAGATATGTACTCTGCAATCATCCATACGGCAAGCATTTCCGGGTAGATAGGCACGGCAAGCTTCAACAACCTGCGGGTCCATCTCTACAAGATCGATATGTTCTACCCTTTCATAGCGTGTAAGCTCACGCACAACACCACCATCACCTGCACCTATAACAAGGATATCCTTTATTCCCTGATGTACTGACATAGGCACATGTGTTATCATCTCGTCATAGATAAACTCATCACGCTCGGTGAGCATTACGTTACCGTCAAGAGTAAGTACTCTGCCAAACTCGGGCGTTTCAAATATATCAATACGCTGATAGTTGCTTTGCTGTGAGTAGAGGTGTCGATTTACCTTTATGCTATGCTTCACATCAGGAGTGTGAAGCTCACTGAACCACATTTCCATTTATGAACCTCCTTATACAAGAACATTGAGGTAGTGTATCTCTGCATCCTCAGGACCCGTCATTGAACAGCCCTTTGTCCTTGCGTATTCAATGTAATCTATGATTTGCTGAGTGATCCGCTCTCCAGGTGCTAAGATCGGAATTCCTGGAGGATAACACATAACAAACTCACTGCAGACCTTTCCAACGCTATCCTTAAGTGGAACACTTTGCTTTTCGGCATAGAAAGCCTCCTGCGGACTGCTAACCACTTCAGGATCGATGTACTCCTGATTCAGCAAGCCTGTACCATCAGTAGAATAGCGTCTGCGTATTTCTGCAAGAGCGCTCACAAGTCTCTCAAGCTCCTGAGGGCGGTCACCCATTGAAAGATATGCAAGGATATTTCCGATATCGCCAAACTCGATCTGAATATCGTACTCATCACGGAGGATATCATAGACCTCAATACCTGCAAGACCTATATCAAGAGTATGTACTGACAGTTTTGTTGTGTCAAAATCAAAAACTGAGTTACCATTAATAAGCTCCTTACCAAAGGCGTAATAGCCACCTATTTCATTTATTTCTTCTCTTGCATAATCAGCCATATCAGCGACCTGACGGAACACCTTTCTGCCCCTAAGTGCAAGATTTCGGCGGCTGATATCAAGGCTTGACATCAGCAGGTAGCTTGCTGACGTAGTTTGGGTCAAATTTATGATCTGGCGCACATATCCTGCATGAACACTTGGCCCTGTAAGTAACAGACTGGATTGTGTAAGGCTACCGCCGCTTTTGTGCATTGAAACAGCAGCCATATCAGCACCTGCCGCCATTGCAGATACGGGCAGCCCACTACCGAAATACAAATGTGTACCGTGAGCCTCATCAGCAAGACACAGCATTCCTGCTTCATGAGCCATTTTTACGATAGCACGCAGATCGCTGCAGATACCGTAATAAGTTGGATTATTAACTAGCACTGCAACAGCATTAGGATGTTCTTTTATTGCCTTTGCTACCTGCTCACGCTGCATTCCGAGAGATATTCCAAGTCGCTGGTCTACCTCAGGATTAACGTAGACAGGCACTGCACCGCACAGAACAAGTGCATTAATAACGCTTCGGTGCACATTTCTGGGTAGGATGATCTCATCGCCACGCTTGCAAGCACTAAGCACCATACTCTGTACTGAACTTGTAGTTCCTCCAACCATAAGAAATGCATGCGCTGCACCAAAAGCGTCAGCAGCAAGCTCCTCAGCCTCAGCGATAACTGATATCGGATGGCAAAGGTTATCAAGAGGCTTCATACTATTTACATCAACACCAACACATTGCTGTCCGAGAAAACCTGTAAGCTCAGGGTTTCCCCTTCCTCGCTTATGTCCAGGCACATCAAATGGCACAACACGCATTTGTCTGAATTGTTCAAGAGCCTCATGAATAGGTGCTCTGGTCTGATCAAGCTGCTTTGTTTTTATGATGTTCATAGCAGTACTCCTTGAATTTACTAATAAAAAAAGCTGTGCAACAAAGCACAGCCTGTGTATCACTTTAACTAAATAAAACGCAGACAGCATGATCCTGCCAAAGCAGAATACGCAAAAGCTGCATTATTCAGTAAGGATTCGGGATTGTCAGAGTCTATATAGCAATCACTTTTACTACTCTTATTGACCGTTTCACAAGTCTGCACTAGGGCATATTTCGGTTATTAAGTAACCAACTTATAAAATTTGAGCTTTTAACTCAATCAATAAGCCGATTTTCATCGGCACTCGGCAGTGGACCCGGCTGTCCGTATGGCCTTAACTCGAAAGAGTGGTCCTATAATTGCTGGAAAGACTCCGAAAATATCTTTCCAAATACATTACTTGAATGGAATTATACAATATTTCGGTTGATTTGTCAATAGCTTTTTCAAAAAAAGTTTCATGATTTACCACATTACATCGTTCTATATTGATTTTTATTGCGTAATATGATAAAATCAATATAGAGAACAACATAAAGGTGGGATTTTAATGAAGATCTTCAGAGTATTAATAACTGCTTCATTGATTAGCACGATTCTTTCTTCCTGCGTATCATATTCAAACGGCATTGCTGACTATAATGGCAGCAGTGAATATCTTTATAATATGGATGACGGAATGTGGATAGGCGACGTTGAATACGACCTTGAAGAATACTATGCAGCAGATATTGAAAACACTAACTCTGAAAGTGACGAATATTGGGAAGCTATTCCCAGTTTCTCAGAAATGCACAGCTTTATTGAGCACATGCGCAAATGCTATAGCGAACGAACTACAACTGTTGAGGTACGGTTTGTAGACGGGTTTCTGCCATCACCGCAAGATATCCTTGAGTATCTTAGCCTTCCTTGGCTTAACACAGAAGTATACTTTAACAATGGCGAAACAGCTCATGTAGTATACACAATGATGCTCTACCCCGGCACAAGGGTTGCCGATGCATATCTTAGCAGAGATACCTCCTCACTTTCCAAAGAAGAAATGGAGCTGTACAAGATCGCTAAGGAGATAGTAGAAGACGCTGAAGATCTACGCACTGATATGGATGCAGAACTTTATCTGCATGATAAAATATGCGAGGCAACTACATACTATAATGAAGAATTCAAAGAGAATATGCCCAGATACTGCACAGCTCTCGGAGTATTTCTCGATGGCAGAGCGAACTGCCAAGGATATGCAGATGCATTCTATATGCTTGCAGCAATGTATGGCTTTGACGTTGACAAGCTGACAGGCACCACTGACCGAGGCGATCATGTATGGAACTTGATCGAAATCGATGGAATGTGGTACTCAGTAGATGTATGCTGGAATGATGAAACCGTAATTATTGATGATAAGGAATACATTCAGTATTTCTATTTTAATGCTCCTATGGAAATTATAGGCTATGACCATCGCTGGGACAGTTTGGCCACATCACGCAGACTACAATACTCGCTTGATGATGCAAATTTCTATTATAACGACAAGGGCGATGATGATAGCTTTGGACATCACGAGAGGTCAATGGAAAAGGCACTTCAGTTCACATCTGAACAACTGATGTCTGGCGATAAGGAAGTACATATTTCAGCCCCACTTGATACAGACTATGATGACTCTGAAGAAGTTTGCAAAGAGATAAACAGGATGATTGAGAACTCAAACCATCCAGAAATCATCTATTACACCGTTTTAATAAAAAACCTGGGACAACATACTTTTATGTTCGTCGAAGCAGCTTGAGCAACGAGGTCACAATGGCAAACGTTATTGAAATTAATGATATTTTTTCTGAGGAACTAATAATATATTCACAGCTTTCAGAGCGACAACTGGCACACTATTACGAACCAGACGAAGGCATTTTCATCGCTGAAAGCCCACGTGTGATCGCTCTTGCACTTGATGCAGGTTATATTCCCATTTCCATGTTGCTGGAACGCACACATATTACTGGACAAACTAGCGGACTTATTAATAGATGTACTGATATTCCTATATTTACTGCCTCTGAAGAGATACTTACAAAAATAACAGGCTTCAAGCTGACAAGAGGAGCTCTCTGTGCCATGAAGCGTCGTCCGCCTCGCAGTGTTAACGAGGTGTGCGAAAATGCTAAACTAATTGCGGTTTTAGAGAACGTGGTGAATCCTACAAACATTGGTGCTATAATCAGATCTGCTGCAGCTTTGAATATTGATGCAGTACTACTCACGCCCTCCTGTAGCGACCCCCTCTACAGACGAGCACTGAGAGTCAGTATGGGCACAGCCTTTCAGATTCCATGGACCTATTTTTCCAGTGACGATTCAGACAAATGGCAGCGTCAGCTTCATGATCATGGCTTCAAAACAGCTGCTATGGCTCTTACCGACAACTCCGTCAGCATCAGCGACCAAAGGCTCACTTCAGAGGAAAAGCTGGCATTGGTACTTGGTACAGAAGGCGATGGTCTTTCTGCAAAAACGATAAATTCCTGTGACTATACAGTTAAGATACCAATGTATCATGGTGTCGACTCGCTTAATGTCGCAGCGGCAAGTGCAGTTGCATTCTGGCAGCTGGCAGCAAACAAATAAGGATGCCCACCTGTTTTTAAGCAGGTGGGCAATTGCTTATCAGATCTTAGGATCAAAGCTTGGCATCAGCTGAAGCTTGAACAGATTGCGCTCATGCAATGTGTCGATTCGCTGCTTCTTGGCTATGTCATCTATCTCTCCAGTGCGGATATATCTATCTAACTCAGCATAGGTAAATCCGAGATTGTCTTCATCAGTCTTTCCACAAAGCCCATCGATCGGCACCTTATCAACAAGCACATCTGGCAGGCCAAGCACTCTTCCTATCTGCTTTACCTCGTCGACGGTAAGATTGCACATAGGCGAAAAATCACCTGCAGCATCACCATAGCGTGTAGAATAGCCTACCCAGTCCTCGGAAAGATTACAAGTGTTTACAACTCTACCATTGCAGCTTTGAGAAACTGCATATAGTGTAGACATACGTATTCTGGGCGGTAGATTTGTAAGGCTCTGGGCACTTAGAGTTAAATCAGCAGGAATACTATTTTTAAGCCCCTCAATAGCATCCTTGATATTGACAACATAGTGATTTATGCCGAGATGCTCTACCAGCATATAAGCCATATCAATATCATGCTGCTCGCCGCAAGGCATCAATACACCGATTACCCTATCTTTACCGAGAGCCGCAACACAAAGTGCAGCAGCAACAGAACTATCCTTACCCCCAGATATACCTAGAACTGCATTACAGTCCTTACCGTTCTTTTCAAAAAATTCTTTGATCCACTCAACAACAGCTTCTGTTGTCTTTTTAGCATCGAAATTATACATTTTTATCCTCCTTTAATTCATCTCTGACCTGCATCAGAATTATTCATCTATTAAGAAATCAATAATCAGAACTTTCCTTTGTGAAGAGTATTTCTGATTTCTGCAAGGCTCAGCTCCTTGAGCATTTTACCATCCTTGAAAACAGTTTCAAGACAATTGTTGGCAGTCTGAGCCTCTGCCCATGTAAAACCATCCTCAAAAGTAAACTCGCCGCTTTCATCTCTCGACACTATGCAGCAACCCTTCTGAGACTTCTTAAAACCACCTTCCTTAGGATCTTTAAATATCGGATAAGGCTCACCTGCTATCTCGCAATAGGTAGCCTTGATACAAGAACTGAAAGTATCACGGGTAAATGGCTTCAGAACTCCTTCTTCTTCAATGCACTGGAAGCTGAAAGAACCCACACCAAGTGCTACATTGCTGCAAGCAAATCCATTTTCCGTAAGTATCTTATATATCTGCTCGCACCGCTGAATGGTGATTGAATCTCCGTAGATTGCCTTAACATGAGGATCAAGAACCTTGTAGCCTTTGCTATTCACCGTACCACCAAAAATATCCCACAAATGGAATACGGTACGTGTTACTACATCAACGCAATCACCTGAATCTCCACGCATCAGCATGCAGCCATTATGTGCCATGATCTCTGTTTTTAGCTGAGGCAAAACATTATCAATAATGTTCCAGTAATCATAAGAATCAAGAACTGCGGAGAATGACGTATCTGGATATATCTCTGTAAGTAAACGTCGCAGCAGAGTAATCTCATCACCGTCAACAGCAAAATTTGAACACATAACCGAGTGCTCAGTACTAGGGCTGCCAAATGCAACAGGCTCTCTCGTGCAATCACAGTTATAATAAGCTTCAAGATACGGGATAGTCGGAACTGTTGCAGTGTTCAGAAACGACAGACACCAGCCTGCACCTGCTTTAATTGCAGATGGCGTACACTCCTCGCCTCTAAAATCAAATGCCCCCAACGCTCTGGCTCTTGGCAACGAATCATCGCAGGTGAGCTCATAATAACGGTCTACTATATCCCTATAGGTAGCACCTACAGTAGCGGCTAACATTGGATGCCAACTTTCAGCAGATATCAAGCTTTCCAACGACTGGGGCAACCATGCAAAATCAGGGTCTGTGTTCGTAATACCAAACATTGGCACATGCATGGGAACTTTAACACCCTCAGGCAACGAGAATATCTCTATAGGAAGATAACCAAGCTTATGAAGCCTTTCAATCTTTTCGATCTTGTACGCTTTTGCTCCCAAAGCGGCATCCATTATCCTGCGATATTCAGCAATGACAACCTCAATAGGTCGAGAGAAGAAATTATCATTAAAACTCTCAATCAGATATTCTTTAATAAAGCCCTGCAGCCCGAACATTACAACCTTATCCCACATCTTTACACGGCTCATACGAGGTGTAAAATAGGAAACAGACTTTGTAATGTTCTTTGGAAGCATCTCAGCATGAACCGCTTTATAGAAATCAATAAGCAGCATCGGATTTATTTTATTCATATGTCAACACCTCTATTCTTTCATGTGTGACGCTCAGCAAGCTGTCAGTCGTAAACACACGTTCAATGAGACCGCTTGTAAGCACTTCACCGTCAAGTATCGTGTTCTCGCAATGAGATATGTAAAGGTATATCTCAGCTGCGCCTAATTCTTTCAGCTTTTTTGCACTGTGGTAAAATGTTCCGCCACGACTACAGATATCATCAACTATCAATATTCTGCTGCCACTGATAAGCTCGACTGCGCCTGCAACGTCGAGTCCGTTTATCATTCCCGTTGACCAGTCACGCTTTTTAATTCCGAATGCGTAGGGTTTATCTGCACAGGCTGAATATCGCTTCATAGCACCTTCATCCGGATAGAACATCATTAGATCATTATCACCGATTCTTTCTATCGCTTTTGCTATGTAATGAGTTGGCTTGGTGACAACTATTCGATCAATAAGAGCCTCACTGACTGAGGAATGCGGGTCAAGAACCGTAATGCTTGCAAAACCGAGAGAATTGATAAATTCCGCAAAATACTTTAATGTGAAAACATCCTCATCAACCTTTACCCTGTCCTGACGTGCATTTGGGATATACGGCATATTCAGATGTATTCTATCAACCCCATGTGCTTTCAAATGCTTTGTGAGATAAAGCAATGCCATTGTTTCAGCATCGTTTTCATACTTCCATGTTATCTCAGCACTGCGGTATGCTATGTAATCTGTTGGGATGTTCTCCTTTATTAGCAGAGTACCATCTGGAAAATGTCCAAGCTGCACGATTTTATCATTAAGCTTAAGCATCATTATACTCCTTTAACATCAATCTGGCACATTTTCATAGTTGTTAGTGCTGCGTTGTGGCTATCAACAGTCACACCTGCGCAGCAGTTAGCATCAACACTTATCTCAGCTTCAGGGAAGTTTGCTTTTAACAACAGAGCATTGCTCACAACACAGATATCGGTGCAAAGACCAACAAGCTCTATGCAGAATTCATCATCTGCCGCCTTAGATTTGATTAGCATTGGAAGATCAACACTACCAAAAGTAGGCTTTTTTAACCATGAATAACCTCGTATATTCAAAGCATTACTGATAACTGTATTCAGCTCCCAGCCATGCGTACCCTCAATGCAGTGTGGCACGGGGAGCTTCTTTCCCTCAGATGTTTCCATATATTTATCAGTGTGAGTGTCGTAGGTAACAATTATATCTCCGTTAAAATCTAAAATCTTTTCGGCAACCCTCGGAACGATCGCTACAGCCTCTGTAGTACCAAGAGCCCCATCAATAAAATCATTCTGCATATCCACTACAATAAGAAATCGTTTCATGTCAAATCCTCCGTCGTATTTCTTTTGAACAGCTTTGCCGGTCGGTGCCCTGCTCCGCTAGTGCATTCATCTGTTTCTAAAACATATGGTGCGACTTTCCGCCTGAAATTAGCAGTCAAAACCGATTCGTTCAGTATTGTTTCCTGTACTCGTTGAAGCTCAGTCAGTGTAAATTTTTCAGGCAAAAAATCAAATATTAGTTCGAACTCCTTTGCACATCCTTTAAGTGCATCAAGTGCTGAAGCAATTATAGCAGCATGGTCAAATGCTAATCCTCCGCTATCTTCTATCTCATAATGAGCTTTCCCAAAACATTTTTTGCTTTTTCGTAGAATTGCAATGATCTCTATATCTGAGCTGTGGAGCGTTAGCTTTACATTGTTTTTATCAAGCTCTGTATACCATACATCGAACCAACATGCATCATCAGCATCATCTCCACCAGTTACCTCAACAGCACCCATGCTTGCGATCGACAAAAATGAATGTGATATTATCCACCCCCTCGGATCACGTTGGGGCTCACTGAAAACATCTACAGCCATAAGAGCCGCTGGTGTCACTCCTGCTTCCTGTGATATCTCACGGGCTGCGCAAGCTTCAATACTCTCCTCTTTTCTTAAAAAGCCACCAGGGAGAGCCCAACACGACTTATATGGATGCTCACCTCTTCTTATAAGCAGCAGCGAGAGGTGATTTTCAGGCTCATGACGATAGCTATCTTCTTCAGTAGTACGCATTGTGAATAGAGCTATATCAGCAGCAACCGATGGCCTATCATACAAGTTTATATCATATTCTGAAAGATATTTCTTTTCAGAAAGCATAATATTAGATCCTCTCTTTCTGTTATTATCATCTTAATAATATCATATTAACAACAACTTGTCAAGTGGTTTTTATAAAAAAAGCCCAAATCTATTGCAAAGTAAATAAAAAAGTGTTAATATAAAGAAAACATCAAGTCAAGGAGGATATTATGCCCTTAAAGATAATAAGACAAGATATTACCAAGCTTGCAGTAGATGCTATAGTTAACGCAGCAAACTCTACCCTTCTCGGTGGCGGAGGTGTAGATGGCTGTATTCACAATGCCGCAGGTGCAAAGCTCCTAGAAGAATGTATCAAACTTGGTGGCTGCAACGTTGGTGATGCAAAAATAACTAAAGGCTATAAACTTCCATGTAAATATGTGATCCACACTGTAGGTCCTGTTTGGAACGGTGGTACACACGGAGAGAGCTCCGCTCTCGAAAGCTGCTATCGCTCGTCGCTTGAGCTTGCAAAGCAATACGAATGCACATCTGTTGCATTTCCGTTGATATCATCTGGTATATATGGATACCCCAAAGATATGGCTTTAGCTACTGCAATAAATGTAATAAGTCGTTTTTTAATGGATAATGAGATGCTAGTTTACATAGTAGTATTCGATAGAGAAGCATTTCGAATAAGCGAAAAGCTTTTTGATGATATCAGAGAGTTCATAGATGATAAGTATGTTGCAGCAAAAACCAAATACTCAAGCAGTGCTTTCCACGAAGACTCTGCAATAGCAGAAAGAGAATATCAGCTTAAAAGATCACGAATAGCAACCTCTCAATTTGCATGCGCTAACGTTGCAGCTAGTGGCAGTGCCTTGAATGATGCTCTCAAAAATCTGGATGAAAGCTTTACGCAAATGCTCCTACGCAAGATCGACGAAAGCGGAATGACTGATGCCCAGTGCTATAAAAAAGCCAATATAGATCGCAAGCTTTTTTCAAAGATTCGCAGCGATATAAACTACAGACCCAGCAAAAATACAGC
>JAZPZN010000076.1:0-19975 GCA_045544715.1 Oscillospiraceae bacterium
GCTGTAGCAGCCGTTCCAAGCATAGTTAGCCGACTGGCGCAGCACATCGATGCTGTCTGCCCCCAGTGCATCCAGCAGCTGCTTACGTGTGCCGCCGTCCGTTATCTCGCTTAGCATCGCCATGCCCACATAGACATTTACGGGCGAATACACAACATTGTCGTCGCCGCTTTCGGACAGGAATATCTCTGCGGAACTATCAAAAAACTCCATTATCTCCTCGGAGCTTTGTCTGCCCATGCTGCGCTGCGCCGAACGGTCTGACCACCATGCATCACGCTGCTCCTGATAGGAATCGTAGGCACCGTTGTCGTAGTATTCATCGCTGAACTCGGGGAACTTCGCCATCATCGGGTATTTGACATCTACCACACGATACACGCCGCTGTCAGTGTCACCCTCTACGGGATGGGCAGCGTCAGTGTCGCCCGATGCGGTGGAAGAGCTGCTCGGGTCATCAACTATTCCCGTATTGTCATCGGATACGGTTTTGAGTGCAATTCCGCCGATGATAACGGCGCAGGCAGCGGTAGCTGCCAAGCCTATCCACAATGGTCTGCGGCTCTTTTTGCTTTTTGCGGGAGCGTTTCGCATCTTTTCAGCTTCCTCCAAAATGTCGTCATCGAGCATACCTATTGCATCACTTAGTTTTTCAGGTTTCATACAACAAATCCCTCGCTTTCAAGATACGCTTTAAGCCCTGTACGGGTGCGGTGTAGCATACTCTTCACCTTGCTTTCGCTGTCGCCGAGGTGCTCTGCGATGTCATGGATAGAGTCGCAGTAGTAATATCTCCACACGAATACCAGTCGCTTCTCCTCGGATAGCCCTCTGAGATAGCCGCTTATCGTCGTTGCAAGCAGCTTTAATTCCATGCTCGCTTCGGGGCTGTCGCCGCCGCTGACGCACTCTGCAAGCTCATCTAGCGACAACGAATACTCGCCGCCGCCCCGCTTTTCCCTCGTGCGGCTGCGCCATCTGTCAATGCTTAGCTGCCTCGTTATCCTGCCTAAAAACAGGGAGAGAGTGCAGGGCTTGTGGGGCGGCATGGAATTCCATGCCTTTATGTAGGTGTCGCTGACCGCTTCCTCGCTATCCTCGTGATTGCATAGGATGTTCATCGCTATCTTCATCAGATAGCTGCTGTAACGCTGCTGTGTTTCGCTGATGGCGGCTTCATTCCTGTCCCAGTAAAGGGCTACTATGTCTTTATCCTCCATCGTCATACCTCCTCTCCGCAATGCGGAACTCTTTACCATATATACCGATGTTTTCGGCAGAAGGTTGCATCGAATTTAAAAACTTTGCCGAGTATCGACAGCAGCGCAGCATCATAGCCTATGCGCCGTTTACAGTATCTTTACCATCTCTACATGGGGCTTGCCCTGCTCGTAAAACACCTCGCCCCTCACCTTGTAGCCGCAGCGTTCGTAAAAGCCCTGTGCGTGCTGCTGCGAGCAAAGCTCAAGCTCAACAGCTGAAAGCTGCCGTGCGCTATCCTCAAACAGCTTCATCACGCATTCGCCTAAACGCTTTCCCCTGTATTCTTTCAACACCGCTACCCTGCCAATGTGAAAAACTCCATCGCCCACCGAAAACATTCTTCCGCAGGCTACGGGTCGTCTGTTTTCATACAACACTGCGTGCCAGCAGGTCGCATCAATGTCATCGGGTATGTCAACAAAGCCCTGCTCTTCAACAAATACCTTTGTCCTTATATCAAACGCATCCTTAAAAACTGAGCCCTTGCCCTTTTTTATCTTGCCTATAAGCTTCATTTTTCCTCCTATAAAAACAGGCGGCAGAAAAGCCGCCTGTTGCGATCACAGTACCTTAGACAAAAATTCACGAAGCCTCGGATTTGTGGGATTGTTGAAAAACTCCTCGGGAGGTGCACTTTCAACTATCCTACCGTCATCCATGAACATCACCCTTGATGCGACCTCTCGTGCGAAGCCCATCTCGTGCGTCACCACTACCATCGTCATGCCGTCATCGGCAAGCTGCTTCATGAGATTTAATACCTCGCCTACCATCTCGGGGTCAAGAGCAGAGGTAGGCTCGTCAAACAGCATCACATCGGGGTTCATGGCGAGGGAGCGTGCTATCGCTATGCGCTGCTTTTGTCCACCGGATAGCTGATTTGGA
The DNA here is from genome assembly GCA_045544715.1 of Oscillospiraceae bacterium. Taxonomy (GTDB): domain Bacteria; phylum Bacillota; class Clostridia; order Oscillospirales; family Ruminococcaceae; genus CAG-115. Next base: position 2,149 of record JAZPZN010000076.1, read on the forward strand.
TAGGCATCCGCCTTATCCTCAAGCCCTACCTTTACAAGCAGCTCCATTGCCACCTTGTCAGCCTCCTCCTGCGTCATAAGCTTCAGCTTTACGGGAGCGAGGGTGATGTTGCGCTTTATCGTCAGATGCGGAAACAGGTGAAAGTGCTGGAATACCATGCCCATGTTTCTGCGCAGCAGGTTGACCTCCTTAGTGCTTGCCTTTGTGATATCCGTGCCCTCAAAGAGTATCTCGCCCGAGGTGGGCTTTTCAAGGAGATTGAGACAGCGGAGAAATGTACTTTTACCCGAGCCCGAGGGGCCTACGATAACTACTTTCTCTCCCTTTTTGATCTCGTCGTTGATATCCTTTAAAATGTGCAGCTCTCCGAAGGACTTGTTAAGATCTTTAACGCTTATCATTCTTTGCAAGTCTCCTTTCAAGCTTTGATACAAGATGTGTGAGGAACATTACCATCACGAGGTAGATGAGCGCCACTGCGATAAGGGGCAGAAAAGGCTCATAGGTCTGGCTGCGGATGGTATCGCCGCCCTTTGTGAGGTCTGCAATAGCTATGTAGCCCGAAACGGATGTTTCCTTCAGCAGCACGATGAACTCGTTAGCCAGCGCAGGCAGCACATTCTTGAATGCCTGCGGCAGGATGATGTTTACCATCGTCTGTGTGTAGCTGAGGCCGAGGCTGGAGCCCGCCTCAAACTGTCCGTTGTCGATAGACATGATGCCCGAGCGTACTATCTCAGCCACATAAGCACCCGAATTAAGTCCAAATGCCAGCACCGCCACAAGTATCTTATCGATATCGACAGAGGCGAAAATGACAAAGTAGATGATAAGCAGCTGTACTACAACAGGAGTTCCTCTTATTACAGTCAAATATACCTTGCAGAGAAAATTAAGTATCTTCATCTTGCCTGTCTTGTCGTAGGTGGAGCGCACTATCGCCACGAGAAAGCCGAGAATTATGCCGATGATGACCGACAAAAACGTGATGAGCAGCGTGTTAAACAGTCCGTTTGTGAGATACTGCCAGCGATCCTCGGCGACGAAGTTCTGATAAAAATCATTGCCAAGCTCGTTAAAAAATTCCATTTCAGCATTCCTTCCGTTTTATAATGAAACAGCCGTGCCACTGCGGATGTTGACACGGCTGAAGCAGTGCTCAGTGCAAAGCTTTATCAATTTTTCCTTACGATGATCACCTGCATAGCAGTTGTGTAGGAGTCAGAGAAATCTACGTTCTGCAGACGCTCCTCGGTGACAGTCATGCCTGCTGCGCCAACGTGAGCCTTGCCGGAATCAACAGCTGCGATGATGGAATCGAAATCGATGTTCTCGATCTCCAGCTCATAGCCAAGCTTGTCGCATACTGCACGCATCATGTCAACGTCAAGACCTACTACCTTGTCGCCGTCAAGCAGCTCATAGGGAGGGAACTCCGCATTTGTAGCCATTACAAGCTTGCCGTTGGGATACTCTGTGCCCTCGGGAGAGGTGTAGGGGTGCATACCATACTCGTCGCCTATCCAGTTAGCCTTGATAAGATCAAGTGTGCCATCTGCCTTCAGCTCTGCCAGTGCGCCGTTGATCTTCTCGGTGAGCTCTGTATTGCCCTTCTTGATAGCAATTGCATACTCCTCAACTGCAAACTCCTCCTCGAGCATCATGAGGTCGTCGTTCTTCTCAACGAATACCTTTGCAGGCTCGTTATCGATGATAACTGCGTCTACCTTGCCCTGCTTCAGAGCCTGTACAGCATCAGCGCCTCTCTTGTAACGCTCGATGGTTGCATCCTCGATATCGCTGGAGTAGATATCGCCTGTTGTGCCAAGCTGTACGCCGATGGTCTTGCCTGTAAGATCATTAACAGAAAATACCTCGTTGGGCTTTACGCCGCCGCAGCCTGTGCAGAGTACTGCTGCCATAGCAGCTGCTGCAATTGTCTTGATAAACTTTTTCATAATACTTATTCCTTTCTTAACATCCGACTTATATGCCGAATTTATCCACATTCAGTTTATTATATCACAATCAATGCAGATAAGTCAACCACTTTTGCAGAAAAAACGGCAGATACTTTTTAATATCTGCCGTTTTAATGTTATTCTACCCTTATTCCGCCGCCTACATCGTCAGCAGCAGGCTCGTCTTCGGGATCATCCTCGGGGACTTCGGGCTCATCCTCGGGATCGTCCTCTTCCTCGGGGACTTCAACTGGGTCGTCATCCTCGTCGGGGAGAGGGGCATCGGGAGCCTCGGGAGTTTCCACAGGCTCGTCGGGAGTGTCTGCTGGCTCATCACCTGCGGGTACATCGGGGGCATTGTCGCTGCCGTTGCCCGAGTATGTCAGTGTGCTGCGTGCAAAGTATGCATACACTCCGTTGGCGATAGCTGCCGCAAGGCCCTTCTGGTGGGTGGGGTCAGCCATTGCCATGCACTCCTCCTCGTTGGAGATGAAGCCCATCTCAACAAGCACAGACGGGAAATCCTGCTGCAGTGTTACCCAGTAATAGCTGTATTTGTCGCCTCTGCTGCAGCTTGCGCCGTTGCCGTAAACACTGTTCTCATAGTAGGATGCAAGCTGATTATTTATCGCCCTTGCCAGCGGCTGAGAGAACGATGTGAAATAGAACACCTCAACGCCCTTCGCCTCAGTATTTGCGGCACTGTTGCAGTGCAGAGAGATGAACATATCTGCGCCGTATGCCCTTGCAACAGTGGGTCGTGTCTCGGTGATGATGAACTCGCTTTCGGTCTTGAGCCTTACTACAGTTGCGCCGAGGGCTGTCAGCTGGGCTTCAAGCTCCTTTGCAACTGCAAGGTTGACGGATTGCTCAGTAACGTTGCCGATAGCACCGGGGTCGAGCTTATCGGGAGTCTTGCCGTAGCCGTGGCCTGGATCAATAACGATGACCTTGCCGTAAAGCGAAGGTGTGGGTACTGCAAACTCGATCACAAGGTCGCCGTTTGCGTCGTAATAGCTGTTGTTGCCGCTGTAGATGCCAGCCTCACGGAGAGTAAGCGCCAAGCGGAACTTCTGTATACCGCCAACATCAACAGTCTCCCACTCGCCTGCGCTGAACAGAGTACAGTAATCAAAGCTGGGAAGCTTAGTTACACTGGTAACATTGTCAAATGTGATGTATACCTTATCTGCGTTGTAGTTTTCAACTCCGTAGCTGCCGTCGAGGTCGTCGTGGTACGCCACGGGAGCGGTGATATTGTAGCTGGACTTGTAGCGGAGATTGATCTTTATGTAGCTCTTGCCGCCCTGATTGCCTATCTCCTTGATGACGAGGGCATTATTGCCAAGACCTGTATCGGTGAACATCGTCACATCCTCAGCGGCGAAACGCTTGCCCGATGTGGTGATGATATATCCGCCGGAGGATGACTTGTAATAGTCAAGCGTGCCCGCAGGAAGCTGACAGAATACAGGCGACGGAACAGCACCCGCTGTCATCGCATCATATACCATCGTGTAGTCGTTGATTACCCTTATATACTCGATATACTCGCTGTCGGAAACTACAGCAGGCATGGTCGCAACAACTTCACCAGTGCCCACTGCCGACTGGTCCTCGACGAACTCTGCAACTATATCATTCTTCGGGGGCTCGGGCTTTGCCTCAACCGTTACAGTGCCGCCCGTGATATACTCCTCATAGCCCTTGTAGTTTGCGTAGTATACGATCTCGCCAAGATACTGCTCGCTGCCGATGATGCCTGCAGGAGCTGTATAGGTGCCTGTATAGATCATGTAGGAGGAGTTAGCGTCGCCAAGCTCCTCGGCACTGCCTTCACGCTCCTTCAGGTTTATCACCTGACCGCCGATGGATGCACTGACTGACGAGCCGCCATAGGCAACAGCCTTCAGCGATATCTCGGTGCCGCCCTCTACCCTGAGAGCTTCATCATCGGTGTGCTCGATAGAGGTCATAACGTCAACTCGACGCTCGATGGAATACTTTATCTGCTTGCCCTTGTGCTCGATGACAAAGGTGTTCCAGCCTACATTAAGCTCCTTCTGGAAATAGAAGTTTCCGACCTCATTTAGCTTTATCTTCTCACCGTCGAAGTAGACATCAAAGTTTTCGTCAAACGTACCCATGAACTTTACAGAGGGGTCGTAGGTGACAAAGCTTGTGGAGGACGGCGATGTCATCACAAGATCCTCGAAGATGGTATCGGTGTTTATCTGCTTTGCAAAGTATTTCAGCAGCGTATCTGTAGTGCCGAGAGGATTGGCATCAAGGGAGGCAAGGCTGTTGAATGCACTGCCGCCGATGTTTTCATAATCCTCCATGACGGTGAGCTGACGCAGCAGCTGATCCTCATACCAGCCGCTGTACTGACCTATGCGCTCGTTAAGGTGCAGCACATAAGCCTTTGCGCCGTTTGCCTCTGCGAGGTCATACCACCAATCGATAACATTTTCAAAGTTGAGCGAGCCGTCGGATGTGGAGCCGTAAGCCTTTACCAGCACTAGGTCGGCATAGCCCTTTTCAACATATTTTCTCGTATCTGAGAAGCCGTCAAAGTAAGCCTCAACAGAATCCGCCGTTACCGAGCCGCTCTCGTGGGAGGTGTAATTCGCCCACATATCATTTATCATCAAGCCCACAGCAACGCTGTTGTTAGTCCTGCGGACTATATCTGCAATGCTGCGCACCACATACTCGTTGGTCTCATACAGCCAGTTTTGATAGCCTATTCCCGAGCCGCAGCGCATATATTCCTCGTACATCTCGGGGGAATCTGCGGTGTAGTAATTGGTGAGGATGATGCCCTCGCAGGCATATTTCATCACGAACTTATGTACCTCGGCTGAAAAGCCATCCTTCAAGCCGCCGCCCTGCTCCAGCACTGCGGATATCAGCCTGTTTACATCCAGCACCACATACGCCGACAGACCTCTCTCGTGCGCCGCATCGATTGCAGAGCCGATAACTCCACGCTCGGAGGAGTTTATCTCAAGGTCGTAGTAGCTGATATCCTCATGGTCGGTGTTGATAAGCAGCGCATTCAGCCCGTAGCCGCTCACCCTGTCTACCATGTCGGTAAGCTCCGATGCGAGGGATGCGTCGGTCTGCTCGCCCTTGTAGAAATCTACGGAGGGTGTAGCCATAACTGCCTTCAGCCCATTAGGGAGGTATACCATGCTGCCCGCAGTTTCCATGCCTGCAAAGCTGCTTTCACCCTCGTAGGGCGCAACGACCTCGGGGGCACCAGTGCTATCCTGAGGCTCCTGCGATGTATCGATGACCGCTGATGCATCCACCACCGTAGTTACGGCAGGCTCTGCCCCTGCAGTGGTAGAGCCGATAAGCAGGCTGAGCGCCATTATGACGCTTATCGGTCTGAGTAGTTTTTTCTTCATATCGTTTCCCCGTTTTTATCTTTTGTAGTCCTGTTTTTTATATCACAGCACTGTTTTCAGTGCTTTTATCTCGTCGCTGACCTGCGTGCTGACCTCAGCAGCAGGGCTGAATATGCTGCGGTAGCTGTAAAGTGCAATGCCGCCGTAGCTGCGGGTCTGCTTTGCCTCCTCCGTCTGACGGGCGAGTATCCTGTCATCGGTGAGCCACTCCTGCTTTCCCTCGCCTGCCCACACATCCTCATAGCCTATCTTTGAAACGGAAAGCCCCACAACAAGGGGTATACCCCTCTGCTGTGCGATGGCATCCCACTCGTTGAGGCAGGTGACATAAGGCTGGGTGGAGTTGTCAAAACCGTAATATATCTGCGGTGCGATGTAATCAAGATAGCCCGTTTCGGCGCACCATTTCTTCACATCCGCATACATGAGATTGTAGTTGTTTTCAATGCTTCCCTGACAGCTGACGCTGAACAGTGCCGTAGCATTTGACGCCTTTACAGCATCGTAGATTGCCGCAACAAGCCTGTCGCAATTGCCAAAGCGGAACTCTGACAAAGTGGCTGCGCTGCTTGCGTTGAATGCGCTGCTGTCAAAGCTGCTGTCGGTGGTGGGATAGAAATAATCGTCAATGTGCAGCCCGTCAACATCATAGCCAGATACTATCTCGGATGCGCCGTCAGCGATGAGCTGCACGACCTCTTCATAAGCAGGATTGAGATAATAGTAGCTGCCAACAGCAACAACCAGCTTGCCCGATGTTGCCGCATCGCTGCTCCACATCCCTACGGGATAGCTGCCATAGGCAGACATATCAGAGGTGCTGCAAGCACGTAGCGGATTTATCCACGCATGGAACGATATATCACGCTCATGCGCCTCGTTTATCATTATCTCCAGCGGGTCGTAGTCAAGCGCAGTATTTATCGCACCCGACGCATACTTCGACCAGGGAAACAGCTCCGACGGGTAGTAAGCGTCGCTGTGAGAGCGCACATGAACATATACGGTATTTATGCCAAGCTCAACGCAGTTGTCGTATACCTCGCTGATGTTTGCCTTGAATGTGTCTCGGCTCCTGCCCTGCAGCAGCTCGCCCAGCTCTAAGTAGGATATCCACACCGCCTTTACTTCATCATAATTGAGGGCGGTGTAGCTGTTTTCGGTGTAGCTGCCGCCTGTCGGCTCAGTGGGAGGGACGGTGGTATCCGCAGTGGCAGGGGTCGTGGTGGTGACGGTAGTCGCTGAGGTGGTGACAGCCTCAGTAGTGGTGGCTGTCGTCGCAGAGGTCGTGGAGGCTGTTGTTGTGTCCGCAGTGGTTGGGATATTAGTCACCTCGGAGATGACTGAGGTGTCGGATGGCTCTGCGGTAACCTCGGGGAGCTCTGTGGGCTCTGTTTCTGCCGAGCTTTCAGAGGAGCCTTCGGTGGTAGCTGCAGGTTCATCGGGAGCATCAAAAAGCTCCCCCGAGCCTTCGGAGGAGCTTGATATCGTGGTGCTTATCACCGACACTCCCCCTGCATCGACGATCTTTATATCACTGCCGCTGCTTGTGCTCTGAGATGCACAGCCACACAGCGCAGCCGCAAGTATCAGACACAGGGCAGATCTTATAGCTTTATTCATATTTTCCCTCGAAAACTTTGTCTATCTGTTTCAATCAATTGCCGAAAGCCTGTTTTTTACAAGTAAATCGACAAATATTATATATACTCTATTATATTATACCAAATCGTGCATAAATAGTCAATAGCTGTGCCATGCTGATTTTAGTGTGATGTTAAAAATTTTCACCCGATATACTATGCAGATTTCACAAAAGATATGCCGCAATGAAGCTTTCGATACCGTTTATGCCCCTTTAGGGAGCGATATTCACTCGAAAATAGCGAAAAAACAAAAATGTATTTGACTTATATGCATTTTTGTGGTACAATATAAAAGTATGATATTCAATTCACAATCTTTACATCGAATTGTGGATCATAAAATATAAAACAGCTTGAAAGGAGAATTTCTGTGCTTGAGCTACAGAATCTGACATGGCATCTCCCCAGTGGCGAAGCCATTATAAACAATATCAGCTACAAAGCGACCAAAAAGCTGATAGTTATCACTGGCCCTAACGGCGGAGGCAAAACTACCCTTGCGAAGCTTATCGCAGGTGTTGAGACCCCCGACTCGGGCAAGATATTGCTTGACGGTGAGGATATCACCTCCCTCGACATCACCGAGCGTGCAAAAAAAGGCGTTGCTTACGCTTTCCAGCAGCCCGTGCGCTTCAAGGGACTTACAGTGCGCAATCTTTTAGAGCTTGCCGCATGCGAGCCCATCAACCACGCAACGATGTGCAATCTTCTCAGCAAGGTCGGACTTTGCGCTGAGGAATACATCGACCGTGAGATGAGCACTGCCCTGTCGGGCGGCGAGGCTAAGCGCATCGAGATAGCAACGGTGCTTGCAAGAAAAGCAAGACTGTCTGTATTCGATGAGCCTGAGGCAGGCATCGACCTGTGGAGCTTTTCAAAGCTGGTGGAGACCTTTGAGGATATCCGCAATAATACCGACGGCTCGCTGGTGGTGATCTCCCATCAGGAGCGCATCCTCTCCATCGCTGACGAGATCATCGTAGTGGCAAACGGCGCAATACGCACAGCAGGCCCGAAGGATGAGATACTCCCCGCACTGCTGAAGGGCGAATATATGTGCAGCTGCCCGAAATTGAACGGAGGTGTCTGTAAATGAGTGATTTTTCTGAGATCAACTATAATTCCGTTACGGGCGACCTGCTGAAGATAATTTCCAGCTTCGACAGCGGCGAGTTCGCAGGGGCTTACAACATCCGTGAGGACAGCGGCTGCGCAGGCAGAAAGTCCTCCGAGAATATCAGTATCGAGCCAAAGACCGACAAGCCCGGTATCGTCATCACCGTTAAGCCCTACACAAAGGGCGAGACCGTGTTTATCCCCGCTTGCGTCACCCACAGCAACGTTGACGACCTTGTATACAACGATTTTTACATCGGCGAGGGCGCAGATGTTATCGTTGAGGCAGGCTGCGGCGTCCACAGCGACGGCGAGGAGCAGGCACGTCACAACGGCATCCACCGCTTCTTCCTAGAGAAAGGCGCAAGGGTGCTGTACAAGGAAAAGCACGTAGGTACAGGCAGCGGCAAGGGCTTAAAGCGCATCGACCCCGTCACCGACTGCTACCTTAAAGAGGACTCTCGTCTGGAGATGGATACCATCCAGCTCGGCGGTGTTGACAGCTCCGACCGTACCACATACGCAGAGCTTGACAAGGGTGCAAAACTCATCGTGCGTGAGCGCATCATGACCGACAACGAGGAAAAGGCTATCACCCGCTTCACCGTTAAGCTTAACGGCGAGGACTCGGGTGCTGACCTTGTTTCACGCTCGGTGGCAAGGGGCAACTCGCATCAGGAGTTCTTCTCCGTCGTGGAGGGCAACAACCGCTGCACAGGTCACTCCGCCTGCGACGCTATCCTCGCTGAAAACGGCACGGTAGACGCTCAGCCTGCGCTGAACGCCTCCCACGTTGACGCAGAGCTTATCCACGAAGCCGCTATCGGAAAGATCGCAGGCGAGCAGCTGTTGAAGCTGCGCACCCTCGGACTGACCGCCGAAGAGGCAGAGGAAAAGATCATCGAGGGCTTCCTCAAATGATCTATTGACCATAATACAAAAGCCGAGAAAGCTATATGCTCTCTCGGCTTGTTTTATTTGCTCTGAAAATCGTAAAACTCAAGTGCGGAGCTTCTTATCTCCTGCTCCAATGCCTCGTTTTCTGAAATCTCTTTCAGCAGGGCGGTATATTCATCTTTTTTGGAGCTGCCATTTATACAGCGGTTGAGCATCCATACAGTGTGCATCGCAGGTCTGCGCTTCAGGGATGCAACAAGATATTCCTCATATTGTGGCAAGAAGCTCTCCACAAAGTGCACCATCTCCCCAGGCATACCAAAATCAGCAAGGGGATGACGCTCCATCATCTGCAGGATGGGCTCAATAAGCTCAGCTCCTGCGCCGAGGGCTTTTATCTCCTCCATCTTTTCGCCCATATCCATCGCAAACCAGTCAGAGCCGATAAGCTCCTCTATCTCCTGCATAAGCTTGCTTATCATGGCTTCCTCCTACTTTTCACCCTTCAGATACTTCATGTCAACGATGTTTTTGGATGGCTCGATGGTTATCTCCTGCTCGGGCTCCTCCTCATCTCCACGTATCTCACGGATAACATCAAGGAAAAGGTTCTGGATATGACGCTGGAAATCAATGCCGTTGCGAAGCACCTTGCTTTCATCAACAAAGCCGCCCGCCATTGAGCGGTGACCTCCGCCGCTGCCGATGGTGGCAAGTGCCCTCGCCGCTATCAGACCTGCATTGAGCTCGTCCAGCTCAGAGCGGATGGAAAACTTGAAGCCCCTCTCCTTGTTGGAGTATACGACCGCAAAATCAACGATATCAAGGCTGAGGATAAAATCCGAGACCGTAGCCACGAAAGCATCAGCACAATGGAAATTGAGATACGCAAAGGCAATGCCGTTGTAGATGCTGATGTTTTTCATAGAATCTACGAAAGCGTCAAGCTCGTCATACTGGATAACTCCCGACTGGAAATGACGTATCTGAGCGTTGTTAGCCTTCGGAAACAGATACTGATAGATTGTCACATCAAGCTCTGTAACGCCCCTTGTAAAATCCTTGGTATCCATTTTCAAGCCATACAGCAGAGCAGTTGCCACATCCTGCGGCATATCGATATTGTACAGCCTGTAGTAATCCGCAATAAGCGTAGCGCAGGAGCCAACTATGCGCACATCCTTGTACTTGTATTCAATAGGCAGGAATGTGGGATGGTGGTCGATGCATGCCACCTCATCACCGATGAGGTCAAGCAGGTTTGCATTGCCCTTCTGCGAGTCAACGGTGATGATGTAATCATCCTCTGTCATATCCTTCAGATCGCTGGAGGCAGTCATCTCAATGCCGAACTCCGCTACCATGTTGGCGGTTGCGGTACGCTCGATATTGCCGTGATGACAGATCGTTGTGGGAATATTGAACTTTGCAAGAAGATGCTGCAGACCGAATGCACTTGCTATCGCATCGGGATCGGGGAAATTATGAGTCTGAATAAATACCCGGTGACCCTTTAAAAGCGTCACCAGCTCACTGAGCTTCGGGGGCATATTTTCCTCCTTTTGGCACGGCTGAGCCGCCGCCAGAGTTATGATACAGCAGTAATTACTTTAACTGCATTATTAAGTTGATTATATCACACAATCCTCAAATAATCAATAGGTTTTGCTATTTTTAATTAAAATATACAAAATATTGTGGTAGTTTTTTACACGAAAAGCGACAAATGTCGAGCAAGCCTTGCCACTTCCGTTATACGACAAGCCCCCGAGAAAAACTCTCGGGGGTGATATCATAGCTTGTTTCCTGTGCTGTCGCCCAAGCCCCGCATAAGGCGCAGACGCTTCTTTTCGTCGGAGTCTGCTTGCAGGCTCTCACGCTTAGCAAGGTGCAGATGATAGCTCAGCTGGCGGATGCTTATCGCAGCCGCAGGTATCAGACACAGCCCTGACAGGGTCAGCATATCTGCATTCTCCCCTGCGGCGGCAGCTGATGCAAGCACTGCGGTGATGATTATCATCACAAGGTTCAATGCCGCCTCGCTGCGGCTGACATCAAACGCCTCCTGCGCATGCTTCTTAAACCGCCCCGAGGGTGCGAAAAACTCGATGAGCATTATTATCACCGCCATTATGCCTATACCTCCCAGCGCAAACAGCAGCGCAGGAAAATCGAGTGTAAAGCGGTTCTGCGAGAAATATACAGCCATCGACAGCACCGCTGCAAGGGATGAAAACGTCCAGCTTACCAGCCCACGGACAGTGCTGTCAAGCCCCCTGATAAGGGCACACACCAGCACCGCAACGGCTCCCATGCCGCAGATAACAGTTATCATGCTGACACCTCCCCGATGCTTTCGGCAGATGTATCACTTGCCGCCGATGCCTTGCTGCGCTTTGCAGTGCGTGACTGAGGTATCGCCTCGCCGCCGCATTTCTCCGTCACCCAAAGCAGGAACTTTGTTTTAAGCAATACGCTGTCAGTGCTGCTTTCATCGCCTGTCAGCAGCTTCATCTCCGCCGCTGATACACTCCTCGCCAGACCAAACTGGCACAAAAATGCCGTAAGAGCCTCAAACCGACCTAGCGATGCCTTATCAGCCGCCAGCGTGTAGCCCTGCTTTGCAGCATGGTCTGCCGCATGAAAGCAGTTGATGAACTCTGCAAGGCGCTCGGTTATCTCCTCAAGGTCGTAGGGCTGCGCAAAGCCGCCCTGCTCTGCACTGATGCCAAGCCGCAGGGCGGTTATCACATTCTGCTCAAACAGTGCGGAATTGGAGGATACCGCCTGCCCCGTAGATGTGGCTGCAAGCACGCTTTTGCTGCGCACGAATATCATCGCAAACAGCAGTGACAGCACATCGACGAGTACCGCCAGCAGCAGCGACACCAGCGCATCAGCACCGAAGTCGCCGCTGATAACGGCATGGATGGGAAGTGTGTAGATGTTTTGAAATTGGTAATCATCCGCCGAGAGAGTGCCTCCCACAGCGTTTATATCATCAACGGCAGAGCTTATCTCCACCGACAGTCTTTCACGAACCACCGCAGCAGGACTGTCGCCTGCAAGGGTGGAATACTCGGGCAATGCAAATGCGTAGCCCTCGCTATACTCGGGGATGTTGCACTGCTCCCCTGCAACGCCTATATATAGGTTCTCGATGCGCTGAGCGGCGGTGCTGTCGCCCGCAAGTGCACGGTTGCGCATAAGCTCAAGAGCCGAATATGCCTCGCCGCCGTAGGATGCCGCTGTTCCCTCAATGAGAGAGATGACAGAGGTGAGCTGTGCGGTCTTTTCGGTTATCTGCGAGGGGTCGGAGATGCCGTATTTGTTTAGTATCGCCGTAAGCTGAGCCTGCTCCTCCACGGTGCTGCCCTGCGAAATACTGGCTATATAGGCACTGTATGCCGCTGCGTAGTCCTCATACTCCTCGTAATCTGAGCGTTTAGGCGGAGTAAGGGTGTAGCTGTGCTCGGCATCAGTGTTTGCTATCTCCTCGGATAGCTGCTGCAGGGTGGCACGCTCGCTCACAAGCGAGGTGTAATCCTTCACGATGCGGCTTACTGCGGAGTTGACGCTCTGCCGATAGCTGTCCTGCCCTGCCTGCGACAGCCGCTCATGCTCGGCGGCAAGCTGCTTTGTATAGCCGCTGTAGGTCTGCTCAAGATACTGATAGGGCGAGTTGATATTATTGTATATTCCCACGAAGGAGAAAAAACTGGAGCAGCAGATTGCAAGCGTTAAAGCCACTATCTTCGCAAAGCTTACGCTGCGGCGAATGGTGTTTTCAAGGAAATACACCACCGTCTGCACCGCCACTGCAAACAGCAGCGGAGCATAGGCGAAGGTCGCCTCGAAATAAGCCTTTGCGCCATCCCAAGTGGTGAAGAATGAGATTATCTGCAAAAACAGCGATACCAGTGCCGCTGCGATAGCAAGCGCCTGCTCTGAAAACAGCAGCGGCTCGCTTTCAGTGCGGAAAAATCTCTGCTTACTCATCAGCGCTCACCGCCACGGGCTCTGCGGGCTTCACTGCGCTGTTTGCGAGGGGCAGGCTCAGGGTAGCCTTGAACATATCTCCGTCGATGTCGATGTCAAACTCGCCGCCGCAGGCAAGGGCAAAGCCCTGCGCTATCGACAGACCGAGACCTGTTCCCTCGGTGCTGCGTGATTTGTCGCCCCTTGTGAAACGCTCCATAATCTCATCCTTTGTAAAGGTCATCTCGTAGGAGGCGATGTTTTTGACGGTAATGTATGCCCTGCCTTCTTTAGTTTCAAGGGTGTAATATACTCGTGTGCCCTTCAGAGAGTATTTAAGGGCATTGTCGAGGATGTTCTGTATGACCCTGTAAAGCCGCTTTCCGTCGCTGATGACACTCACGGGTGGATCGCAGATAGAGGTCTTTATCGTAAGTCCCGACTGGGCTATCCTGTCCTCCATCTCGCCTAAGGTCTGATAGGACAGCTTTGTCAGGTCAAGCTGCTCCTTTGCAACGGTTATCTCGCCGCTGGTGGTCTTTGCAAGCTCAAACACGTCGGCAACGATGTTCTTCAGTCGTTCGCTCTTCAAGCGCAGGATGTTTACATATTCCGCTGCGTCACCCGTAAGCTCCTCTTTCGAGAGAAGCTCCACATATCCGATAATGGAGGTCAGCGGAGTTTTGAGATCGTGGGATACATTAGTCACAAGCTCAAGCTTCATGCGCTCCGCCTTTACGCTCTCCTCAACGCTGTGCTGATACTGGTCAGATAGCTCAGACAGCTGCTGCATACACACGCCATAGGGAGAGTTTTTGCTGAGCGTGGGTGCCTCGCCATAGATGCCGCTGTGCATCTGCTTTATCTTCTGCTCCAGCAGTGCGCCGTCACGCAGGATAAGATGCCTGCCGTAAAGGAACAGGACAATAGCAATGATCTCGATCACGATCGCCATGATGAATACAAATTCGTTACTGTTAAACAGGGCTGAGATCGCAAGTATCAGCGCAAAGCAGGATACCGCAATAAAGCCGCAATCGATAAACAGCACACGCTGAGTTACGCAGCCCTTGTATATCTCCCCTGTAAGCACCTCTTTTGCAAACATCGCAAATCTTTTGAGCTGTCGGAATATCCACTTGAAGCCGCTGAGTATCCAGCCGATAACTCTGAAGCAGAACATACCTCTTACTGCCTTTTTGTGCTGCGCACGGACAGCGTATGTATATACCAGCAGCACGACTATCATCGCTGCAAATGCCGTCAACGCACCTACGACCGCCATGAACAGCGTGCGCTCGTTTATTGTAGAACAGTGCGGCCCTTCACCGACAGCAAGCACCCCTGCACAGGACGAGATGATAATAAAAAACGCAATATATACCTCATACGGGATCGAGTGATACTTTTTCAGCTCAACGATGCCGTCGGGAGTTTCACCTGCTATCCTGCCGAACCAGATAAGCAGCAGCAAGCCGAGCGACAGCAGTATGATATCGCTGATGATAACTATCTTTGTATTGCGGCGCATCTCGTACCAGTGCGCCTGCATCTGATTGTAATGCTCATTGGTGTAGCCGATCTCTATATACAAGTCGGGGGCATTTGGGTCGCTGTAACGAAAGATAGTATTATAAAACTCATCGGGTATCGATACATCTTCGCTTGTGATCTTACCTCTGCCGATGGTGTATACAAAATCTGCCTCGATGTCATTGCTGTAATAGTCTCTTCTTACTTTGGTGTATGCGTTCACATATCGGTAGATACTGCAGTAAAAATCCGCATTTTTTATGCTCTCCTTCGGGTCTCCATTACTTAAATAAGTATTGCGTGCCCACTGATAATCACTGTTTACTTCTGCAGCAAAGCTCTTTGAGCTGTAATAATCATCCGCCATAAGGCTGTCCCACAAATAACTGCCACTGTTTGGATATCCGAGATATCCGAAGGCGGGCACAAATGCCCATATCACACCCATAGCCGCAAAGCAGGCTATTATCATCACCGCAAGGGCTATCTTTACCCTGCGGGTGCTCTTAAATCTTCTCCATTTTGTATCCAACGCCCCACACCACCTTTAAATATTTTGGTTCTTTTGTGTTTATTTCGATCTTCTCACGGATGCGGCGGATATGCACCATCACCGTGTTTTCAACTGAGTATGCCGTTTCGTTCCATACCTTTTCGTATATCTGCTCCGCTGAGTATACTTTTCCTGCGTTGCTCATAAGCAGCTCTACTATCTTGTATTCCTTAGCGGTCAGCTTTACAGGCTCGCCGTCAACGTACAGCATACGCTCACCCGTTTTCAGCAACAAGCCGCCGAGGGCAATATCTCCGCTGACAGTGCGGCTGGAATAGTCGCCCAGGCGCATATATCTGCGCAGCTGGCTCTTCACCCTTGCAACAAGCTCGGGCGGTGAAAAGGGCTTTGTGATGTAATCATCCGCTCCCACCGAAAGCCCCAGTATCTTGTCGCTCTCCTCCGTTTTTGCAGAGAGCAGGATTATCGGAATGTTGCGCTCATCCCTTATCTTTATCGTTGCCGACAGGCCGTCTAACTCGGGCATCATGATATCAAGAATGATAAGATGTATCTCATCATCATTGAGTATATCCACCGCCTCTCTGCCGTTATAGGCAGAAAGAGTTGCTATACCCTCGTGCTGCAAAAGCTTTGATATCGCCCTTACTATCTCTTTGTCATCGTCAACAACGAGCACTTTTTGCTGTGACATATATTTCAACCCCCTTGAACATATTTTAACATGGATTTCTTATAAAAACATCGACAAATTTCTTACAAAAATCTTAAAGAATATTATTTTACGATAAGCAGAAAATATCCGTGAAATAATTTCAGAATGGAGAAAAGCTATGAATTTTTTACCATTATGCGCCGCTGTAATGTGTGCGGCAAGCCCCTCTGAATACGGCAATTTATCCCAATACAGCAACGACAAGATAGCCTACGGCATGGGCAGCGAGTGCGACAGCGCAAACAGACCCCTCGGTGCGGTCGCCGCCGAAAAACAGTACGCCGACAAGGGTGCGCTGTTCATCGGTGACAGCGCAGAAAAGCGGCTGTGGCTCACCTTTGATGAGGGCTATGAAAACGGCTACACCGCCGATATCCTCGATACCCTCAAGGAAAAGGGAGTGAGCGCAGTGTTCTTCGTCACCTACGACTACTGCGAGAAAAATCCCGACCTCGTAAAGCGCATGATAGACGAGGGTCACACCGTCGGAAACCACACCTGGAGCCACCCATCTCTCCCCGACTGCTCCGACGACGAGCTGTATGCCGAGCTTTCGCTGCTGCACAACTATGTGCGTGACAACTTCGGCTATGAGATGTATGTGATGCGCCCGCCAATGGGCGAATTCTCCGAGCGGGTGCTCGCCTGCGCAAGGGAGCTTGGCTACACCACCGTGCTGTGGAGCTTCGCCTACCCCGACTGGGACGTAAACGACCAGCCCGAGCCCTCCGCAGCCTACGAAAAGGTGACATCTAAGACCCACTGCGGTGCCGTTTATCTGCTGCACGCAGTGTCCTCAACCAATGCTGCGATACTCGGCGACGTTATCGACTACTGGAAGGATAACGGCTACACCGTTTCACCCATGTAAGTGCTGCAAAACAGGGCGGATATCATATCCGCCCCTAAATCTATTACGATGCCTCGGTCGTTTCACCGATGATGTGGGCTGCAACTATCTCCAGTATCTCTGCAGTGCGTGCGCTGGGACGCTCAAAACGTACCGCAGGCACGAATATCACCTCTGCGCCGCCATATATCATTGCTGCATAAGGCTCGCTGCTGTCGGACAGGTCAGCCTCGGTAAGCGTGTCATCTGCAATTATGTAGTCGGGCTGCAGCTCTGCAAGCGTATCCATGGCGCAGTAGCCCTCTGCGGTGCAGAGATTTTCTCCTGCAAGGGACAGCACTGCGCCCTCAAATGTGCCTGCGCCTGCGGCAGTCTTTTTCGCCGTTACATAGATGAAGCTGCCCATGGGCTTCGCTGCGCCCTCAAGCTTAGATACAGCCATTATATCGGCAGAGGCAGCAGAGGCTTCGCCGACAAATGCAGTGGCAACTGTCTCATACAGGGCAGCAAAACCCTCCATATCCGTCGGAGTTTGGGGCATTATCACCGCTATCCCTGCGCCATTGAGCGAATATATATCCCTCTCGGAGAGCGCTGTCAGCGTGAATACCACATCGGGCTTTGCCGCAATTATCCCCTCGATATCGGGGTTCTCGGCACTGCCGAAGCGCTCGGCAGTTAGCCCCTCGGGATAATCGCAGTAGTCGCTTGCCCCGCAGAGCTTGTTTGAGAAATTAAGCTCCGCCATTATCTCGGTCAGCGCAGGAGAAAGGCTCACTGCCCTTTCAACGGGCTTTGTAAGCTGAACTCCGCACAGCTCCAGCGGAAACGGCTCGGGCTGCTCGGTGGTTTCAGAGGTTGTGGGCTCTACCACAAGCTCCGTCGGCACTGAGGAGGAGGGCTCCTCCGCATCGCAGCCGCTTATCAGCAATACGCCTGCAAGCAGCAGGGGAAGTAGTTTTTTCATTATACAAATGCACCTCACTCGATATTCATTCCAAGACTTGTCCTTGCTATGTACCAATCGGCGAACTGCTTTGCGCTTCTCGGTGAGCGGCCGCCATGCTTCAATGCGAAACGCTCGGCAAGCACTGCAAGCTTATCCCTGTCGGGCAGCTCTGCGCCCCTGTCGGCAAATATCTGCTCAACAATGGCGATGTAGCCCTCCTTGTCGGGCTTGCTGAACGTAACAAACAGACCG
>JAZPZN010000077.1:0-3424 GCA_045544715.1 Oscillospiraceae bacterium
ATGCGTGCATATCATCCTATGTACGATGCTGTTGGTGGTGTTCCTGCAATACAGGAGGTTGAGTTCTCCATAACACACAACCGAGGATGCTTTGGTTTCTGTAATTTCTGTTCTATTGCATTGCATCAAGGCAGAAGGATCCAGACACGTAGTGAGGAATCAATATATAACGAAGCTGTAATGCTTACTGAAAAAGAAGGTTTCAAGGGATATATCCATGATGTTGGTGGACCTACAGCTAATTTTCGACGTACATCCTGTGATAAGCAGGATGAGCATGGTATGTGCAAAGGAAAAAAATGTCTTGCTCCTACACCCTGTAAAGCATTAAAGCCCGATCATTCACAATATCTTAAGTTACTACGAAGGCTTCGTTCTATTAAAAAGGTCAAAAAGATATTTATACGCTCAGGCATAAGGTATGATTACATGTTGGCTGATAAAAACAGCGAGTTCCTTGATGAACTTGTGGAGCATCATGTCAGCGGTCAGTTAAAGGTAGCACCAGAGCATGCTAGTAATAAAGTGCTTGACTATATGGGAAAGCCACATATAGAGGTCTATGAGGAGTTCGAAAAACGCTTTTATGCCGCTACCAAAAAGTGTGGTAAGGAGCAGTATCTTGTGCCATATCTGATGTCATCGCACCCTGGATGTACTTTAAATGAAGCCATCGAGCTTGCACTGTTTCTTAAAAAACACAATATCCGTCCCGAGCAGGTACAGGATTTTTATCCCACGCCTGGAACTATCTCTACAGCAATGTTTTATACCGGTCTTGATCCTTACACTATGGAGCCTGTATTCGTTCCTCGCATTGCTGAGGAAAAGGCGATGCAGCGTGCGCTGCTTCAGTATTTCAAGCCTGAAAATAAGAGGATTGTAGAAAAGGCACTCACCATAGCAAAGCGTCGTGATCTTATCGGGTATGGCAAGGATTGTCTGATAACTCCGTCTGAGCAGCAGGGCAGACCCGTTGCCGGAAAGGAAAGGAGGGTAAGTAATGGCAGCACAAAGACGGCGAAATTCCAAAAAGGGCGCTCAGAAATCAAAGGCACAGCGCAAAAAGCAGCAGCCCATCAAACAAAGCAAGGCAAGAGCGACAAGCGCAGCAGCTCCGCAGCAATCGGTAAAACAAATCGAAAAAAGGGCTGAGCAAAAGATAGCTAAGCACTCTGGAGATGTCGTTAAGCAGGCTGAGCATATTGCCAAGCAATCATTAGAGAAAGAAGTTGTAAAAAAGAAAAATACCTCGTTGCCATATCTATTAGTGATTTTGGCGCTAAGTATTGCACTCTTCTTCTTTGTGAATGATAGCTATCTGCATATTCATCAGCTGCCCACCGTTGATAATATCTTGCAGACTATTGGTGTGATGAAAAAGCCGGTTTCCTCTACTGCAGACGGTGACCTTGTTGTGCATTACATCGATGTGGGGCAAGGAGACTGTTCTCTAATTGTAAGCAATGATAAGACAGTGCTTATAGATTGTGGTGAGGAAGATAGGGCAACTGGAGTTATATCTTATCTTAGGGCATTGGGCATCAAAAAGATAGACTATGTTATTGCTACTCATCCTCATACTGACCACATGGGAGGTATGTACCATATACTTGATGCCTTTCAGATCGGCACAGTATTAATGCCTGAACTCCCGGATGATATGATACCGAATTCTATCAATATGGAGCGTATGCTGGATGTGATCGAGCGTAAGGATATCAATGCCGAATATGCAGTTGCAGGTGATGTTTTGGATGTTGGCAGCGGTGGTAAACTTGAGATAATTGCTCCTGTTCATAATGATTATGAAGATCTTAACAATTATTCAGTTGTTACAAAGCTGGTGCATGGTGTCAATACATTCCTTTTCACTGGAGATATCGAGCGTGCTGCTGAAAATGACATTCTCAACAGCCGTAAGGATATTCGTGCCAAGGTATTAAAGATATCTCATCATGGAAGTACATCATCCAGTATTTCTCCGTTCCTAAGACAGGTAAATCCACAGTATGCGGTTATATGTGTTGGAAAGGATAACAGCTATGGTCATCCGAAGCAGGAGATACTTGACAGGCTTGCTGAGGTTAATGCTCAGGTGATAACTACTGCAGAATATGGTGATATTGCATTTGTCAGCGACGGCGATGATATCTCGATCATGGTTGAGAAGAATTCGGAGGAGTTGGTAGCATGATAACAGTTGACCGTATTGTAGAAGAGATAGCGGTGCTGATTTTCGATAATGGTATACGAAAAGAAGTATCCGTAGCACAACTTCCTAATGGTGTTCGTGAGGGGAGTGTGCTTATAGAAACATCTGATGGCTTCATTCTTGATGAGTTAACAACAAATGATCGTCGCATTAAAATAGCAAAGCGTATGAAAAGCTTGTTCAAGAAAAAATGATACTTAGACCCCGTAATTTTTCGGGGTCTTTTGTTGTTAAACTGCACAAAAAAGTCAAATGCAATTAGGTGGATATAATCAAAACAACAGTTTTTTGATTTGTGTCTTGTAGTGCGATGAAAAAAGTAGTATAATAGCCTTTGGTAAACTAAATTTAATAAAGAAAGATGTGTTGAACTTGATTAGAGAAGATTTAAGGAACATTGCTATTATTGCACACGTTGACCATGGCAAGACCACTCTTGTTGACGAGATGCTGAAGCAGGGCGGTGCTTTCCGTGAAAATCAGGTAGTAAGTGATCGTGTTATGGATAATAACGATATCGAGCGTGAGCGTGGTATCACTATCCTTGCGAAGAATACTGCTTGTATGTACAATGGTGTTAAGATAAACATTGTTGACACCCCTGGGCACGCTGATTTTGGCGGCGAGGTAGAGCGTATTCTTAAGATGGTTAACGGTGTACTGCTTCTGGTTGATTCCTTTGAGGGTACTATGCCGCAGACACGTTTCGTACTTCAGAAAGCTTTGGAGCTTGGTCACAAGATAATAGTTGTTGTCAACAAGACCGATCGTCCTGATGCACGCAACAAGGAGGTCGTTGACGAGGTACTTGAGCTGTTGCTTGACCTCGATGCTACTGAGGAGCAGATAGACAGCCCTGTTGTTTTCTGCTCAGGCAGAATGGGTGTTGCATCATTCTCTCCAGATCACATGGGTACAGATTTTAAGCCTCTGTTTGATAAGATAATCGAGCATATCGACCCTCCTGATGGTGATATTGATGGAGAACTGCAGGTGCTTGTTTCTTCAATTGATTATAACGAGTATGTTGGAAGAATTGCAATCGGTAGGATAGAGCGTGGCGTTATGAAGCAGAATCAGGATGTAATGGTCTGCGACTATCTCAACCGCACCGAGCCTTTCAAATCAAAAGTAGTTTCTCTTTATCAGTTTGAGGG
Organism: Oscillospiraceae bacterium; assembly: GCA_045544715.1. Classification (GTDB taxonomy): domain Bacteria; phylum Bacillota; class Clostridia; order Oscillospirales; family Ruminococcaceae; genus CAG-115. Next base: position 3,373 of record JAZPZN010000077.1, read on the forward strand.
ACTTAACAGGGTGCCTGTTAATGAGGCAAAGGTTGGTGACATCGTATGTTTC
>JAZPZN010000078.1:0-9662 GCA_045544715.1 Oscillospiraceae bacterium
AAGCGGTCTTAGGAAGACAAGAAATCTACTCAACTCCTTGGCTCACAGAACGACATGGCTACGATCCGACTTATCCGTGAGGTGCTGAAGCAAAAGGGTGTGCCCTCAGTTGGTGCGCTGATCAGAGACAGCAACAGCAACCGTGACTACATGGCGCACCTGAGAGACCATCAGTATAGCTATTCCCTCTACGAAAAGCAGAATATACTATAAAATACAAGGGCGGAATTTGTTCCGCCCCTGTATGCTTCTATTCCTTTGCGATGGCTGCGTATTTAAGTCGGGTAGCCTCTCCGCCCCTGATGTGACGCTCCTGCTTGTTAAGCTGCAGCACTGCCCTCACCTGCTCATAAAGCCGTGGGTTTATCTGCTCAAGACGCATGGTTACATCCTGATGCACTGTGCTTTTGCTGATACCGAACTGCTTTGCGGCACTCCTTACCGTTGCGTTGTTTTCTACTATGTAAAGTCCTAATGTGACACATCTTTCCTGATCTGAATCCTTCGATAGCACGTTGCGCTTCATAATATCCACCCCCTGCGGCATCACTGCCGCTTTATGTGTTTGCAAAGCAGCTGAATGCCGCTTTTTCTGATTTTATGTGCGAGAAGGCGGAAATATGTGCATTATTCGGCTAGTTGTGCGGAGTTGCAATGTCAATTGCTATTTTGTACGAAAATGGAGGGGTATTTTCTACATATCAAGCAGTATGCTAAATTGCTGTCTTGTGTTGACAAGCCCAAGAATATGTGGTATCATTATAAAAGTTGCACTATATATTGTAAGCAAAAAGGAGCATTTTCATGATAAAGGTAGTTAAAAAGGATAACACCAGAGAGGATTTCAATGTACAAAAGGTCGTAAATGCCGTCAACAAATCGGCTACACGAGTTATGTACACGTTCACCCCTCAGGAGATAGAGTTTATTTGCAGCTTTGTCACCGACAAGGCTAAGGCACTCGGCGTTGAGGAGATATCCATCGCACAGATGCACAACATCGTCGAGAGCGCACTTGAGGCCACCAATCCCGCCGTCGCAAAAAGCTACAAGGACTACCGCAACTACAAGCAGGACTTTGTATCAATGCTGGACGAGGTGTACAAAAAGAGCCAGTCTATAATGTACATCGGTGACAAGGAGAACTCCAACACCGATAGTGCCCTTGTTTCCACAAAGCGCAGTCTGATATTCAATCAGCTCAACAAGGAGCTTTATCAGAAGTTTTTCATGACAACGGAGGAGCTGCAGGCGTGCCGTGAGGGCTACATCTACGTCCACGATATGAGCGCCCGCAGAGATACCATGAACTGCTGCCTGTTCGATGTTAAAAACGTGCTTGAGGGCGGCTTCGAGATGGGAAACCTATGGTATAACGAGCCGAAAACTCTTGCGGTGGCTTTCGATGTCATCGGAGATATCACCCTCTCCGCTGCAAGTCAGCAGTATGGCGGCTTCACCGTGGCAAGCGTTGACGAGCTTCTCGAGCCTTATGCCGAAAAGACCTACAAAAAGCAGTTCGAGCGTTACAAGTCTATGGGCGTCAGCGATGAAATCGCAGAGCGTGAGGCTCTCGCAGATGTAAAGGTGGATTTCGAGCAGGGCTTTCAGGGCTGGGAATACAAGTTCAACTCCGTTTCCTCAAGCCGTGGCGACTATCCCTTTATCACGATGACAGCAGGCACGGGCAGGGGTCGCTTCGCTAAGATGGCAAGCATCACCATGCTGGAGGTGCGCCGTAAGGGACAGGGCAAAAAGACCTGCAAAAAGCCTGTATTGTTCCCGAAAATCGTGTTCCTCTATGATGAAAACCTCCACGGCGAGGGCTGCGAGCTGGAGGATGTATTCAACGCAGGTATCGAGTGCAGCATGAAGGCGATGTATCCCGACTGGCTCTCTCTTACGGGCGAGGGCTATGTGGCTTCGATATACAAGAAATACGGCAGGATAATCAGCCCGATGGGCTGCCGTGCGTTCCTCTCCCCCTGGTTCGAGCGGGGCGGTATGGAGCCTGCCGATGAGAACGACAAGCCCGTTTTCGTGGGACGCTTCAACATCGGCGCAGTGTCGCTGCACCTGCCGATGATCTACGCAAAGGCGCAGAAGGAGAGCAGGGATTTCTACGAGGTGCTGGATTATTACCTCAACCTCATTCGCCGCCTGCATCAGCGCACATACGCTTATCTCGGCGAGCTGAAGGCAAGCACTAATCCCCTTGCCTACTGCGAGGGCGGCTTCCTCGGCGGAAACCTCGGTATACACGACAAGATAAAGCCCCTGCTTAAATACGCTACCGCATCCTTCGGAATAACTGCCCTCAACGAGCTGGAACGCATCGCTACAGGCAAAAGTATAGCGGAGGGCGGCGAGTTCTCGCTGGAAATGATGAAATACATCAATCAGCGTATCACCGATTTCAAGCACGAGGACGGTCACCTCTACGCCATCTACGGCACTCCTGCTGAGAATCTTTGCGGCTTGCAGATACAGCAGTTCCGCAAGATATATGGCATCGTGGAGAACGTATCCGACAAGGAATATGTCAGCAACAGCTTCCATTGCCACGTTTCAGAGGATATCTCCCCCATCGAAAAGCAGGATAAGGAAAAGCGTTTCTGGGATCTTTTCAACGGCGGAAAGATACAGTATGTGCGCTATCCAATCGACTACAACCGTGAGGCTGTCGTTACCCTTGTGCGCAGGGCTATGAGAATGGGCTTCTACGAGGGTGTCAACCTCTCCCTCGCCTACTGCGACGACTGCGGTCATCAGCAGCTTGAGATGGATACCTGCCCCAAGTGCGGCAGCACGAACCTCACAAAGATCGACCGTATGAACGGCTACCTCTCCTACTCCCGAGTTAAGGGCGACACCCGCCTCAATGCCGCTAAAATGGCAGAAATAAAGGACAGGAGGAGTATGTAAATGCGTTACCACAACATAACAACTGATGATATGCTCAACGGCGACGGTCTGCGCACCGTTTTATGGGTATCGGGATGCACCCATCGCTGTCAGGGCTGCCACAATCCGATAACATGGGATATTGACGGAGGAATTCCCTTTGATGACAAGGCTGAGGAGGAGCTTTTCTGCAAGCTCGCAAAGGACTACATCAGCGGAATTACGTTCAGCGGCGGCGACCCTTTGCACCCTCAAAACAGGGATGAGATTACAAGGCTTGCAAAGCAAGTCAGAGAGCGGTTTCCCGATAAATCGATATGGCTCTACACGGGCTATCGCTGGGAGGAGATATGCGATCTCGATATCATACCTCTCCTCGATGTGTGCGTTGACGGCGAATTTGTGAAGTCCTGCGCCGACCCTAAATACCACTGGGCTGGCAGCACAAATCAGCGGATAATCGATGTTCAGCAGACGATAAAGCTTGGAAAAATAGTCCTGCATTAAACAGCAAGGCGGCACTGATGTGCCGCCTTATTTATATCAGAATTCTATCTCAAGACCTGTATACAGCTGAGTTGCCTTTTCGCCGAGGGTATCTCTGAGTATCTCAAAGCCCCTATCCCCCGTACAATGCCCCGTATATATCCGCTGTACGGGACGAAGTCGCTCTGCGGCTGCCTTTACAGCATCATCCTCGCTGCGGAAAAGATGCAGACCTCCCACAAGGGCGCAGACGGTCTGACCGAGTGCCTGCACTGCCTCCGCTACGATGAAGCCTCCGCCGCCATGACAACAGCTGTTGAACACCACTAGCCCGTTTTCGGTCTCAAAGACAAGGCTCTGCTCATGGGAGAGGCTGTCGGGCTTGTATTCGCCGCCATCAAAGGTGTAGAGGTGCGCCGCACCGCCAAGCTCGCTGAGGTCGCTGTAGTGGGGCACGAGATATGCCCCCTCCCATAGCTGAAACAGACCGTCAACAAAGCGAACTCTGTCGGCATATTCCGTCAGAAAGCCCTGCTGAAGCCCTATGTAATGCCGCTCAGCTCCCTCGCCGCTGTGACAGTTCTCTGCGGCAGAATTGCGGAGATACAGCGGCGCAGAGGTGTTGACCTCAAAGAACGACGGAAAGCCGTTGCTGTGGTCGTAATGCGCATGGGAAAGCACCGCACACTCCACCGCCGCAAGGTCTATCCCGAGGCTCTCCGCATTATGCACGAACGCCCCCGTCGAGCCAGAATCAAGCAGCAGCTTATGTCCGTTATGCTCAATATATATCGCAAGCCCCCACTCGGATACGAGCGGAGCGGCGGCGATGTTGTCTATCAGTATCGTTGCTTTAAGTGACATAGTTCCTCCTAGATGCCAAAAATGCTGTAACTGTCGGGAGTTGATGAATTTGGAACATAATCGCTGTGTCTCAGCGTTGCTGCACCGTTAATATAAGCTGTCAGCAGCTCACGGCTGAGGTTTGTGATATCCTCACGCTGCACCGCTTCCTCGGGAGTGAGCAGAAGTATCTCGCTGTTTTCGTGCCCGTCGGAGCGTGGCTCGCCACTGATGTATTCCATCGTGAACACCACACACCACTGCTCGGGCTTGAACTGTATGCTCATAACGGAGCGTACTTTTGCGCTAACCCCTGTTTCCTCCAGCAGCTCACGCTCGGCTGCGACAGTGGGGAGCTCGCCCTCCTGCACAAAACCCCCAGGAAGCAGTATCCTGTCCTTCGCACTGCCGTAGGTGTGGCGAACCAGCAGCACTTTGCCGTTTATCTCAACTATTCCACATACGGAGTAATATCTGTTGTTCATATCATGCTCCTTTTCTGTAGTCCTTTATGCCACGCAATATCGCTTTTTTTGCGGCAAGGGCATCATCGTCGGTGGCAGGCTCTATACCCTCCAGCGGATAGGGTATGCCGAGCTTTTCATACTTTGGTACGCCCATCACATGATAGGGCAGCACATCCAGTGCCTTGACATTTTTCAATCTGCCGATAAAACGTCCCAGCTTGTAGAGGTAGCGTTCCTCGGTGGTGTAGCCGGGAACCACCACGTGGCGCACCCATACGGGGGCATCGTTCGCTGCGAGATACTCTGCAACGGCGAGTATCTTCGCATTGTCCTGCCCTGTAAGGTCACGATGGAGGGCAGGCTCGATGTGCTTTATGTCCAGTAAAAACAGGTCGCAGCACTTTAGCAGCCTGTCGAACTTTTCAACGGCCGCAGGGTTGAACGTTATCCCCGAGGTATCAACGCAGGTGTGTATTCCCTGTGCTTTTGCAGCCTCCAACAGCTCAATGACAAAATCTATCTGCATCAGCGGCTCGCCGCCTGTGACGGTGATGCCGCCGTCCTTGTAGAATTCCTTGCAGCTGTCGTACTGCCGCAGCAGCTCGTCAACGGTCATCTCTGAGCCGCCATGTATTGCCCATGTATCGGGATTGTGGCAGTATTTACATCTCAGCGGACAGCCCTGCATAAATACCACAAAGCGTATACCCGGGCCATCGACTGTTCCGAATGTTTCGGTGGAGTGGATATGTCCTGTCAAGTTTTCACCTCCGAATTATAGGTAAAGGACACGGCATGCACCGTGTCCCTATTATTTGCCATTTTTGCTTAAAGCATACTTAGATCTTTGTATGGAACGTTCTTGCGATAACGTCGTCCTGCTGCTCCTTAGTGAGCTTGTTGAAGTTAACCGCATAGCCCGATACCCTGATCGTAAGCTGAGGGTATTTCTCAGGGTGAGCCTGTGCGTCAAGCAGTGTTTCTCTTGTGAATACATTTACGTTAAGGTGATGACCGCCCTTCATCGCATAGCCGTCAAGCAGCGATACCAGATTGTCCACCTGAAGCTTGTTGTTATCCATATTTTTTCCTCCTCTGAAGACTGCGGGTCGGCGGCTCATTCGCCGTCGAGCCCCTTGTGTAACGTAGGAATGCTGCAGGCAAGGTCGCCCTTGCAGCAATCCGTGCAGTTTTCCGTCTGTTCAGTGATGTCGCTGCCATCACCCTCTCGGGTGACTGTTATATGCTCAGAGCCGTCAGCGCATAGCCTGTCAAGCATCGCTGCCAGCTTTTTTGCCTCATCATTATTCATCGGCAGCCGCCTTCTTCAGCTCCTCCTCGGTCATGTCGAGGTCGAAATCCAGCTCATCAAGCATTGCCAGCCCAGCCTTGCCAAGCGCATTTGGAACGATGGAGAAGGTGTTGGAGATGCCATCCTGTGCGTGCTTGAAAGGTAGCTTTGCAACAGAGCTAAGCGATGCCGCAGCACCGTGGGTATCTCTGCCGTGCATGGGGTTAGCACCTGGTGCAAGAGGCACACCCATCTTTCTGCCGTCGGGGGTGTTGCCCGTCTTTTTGCCGTAAACGACATTGGATGTGATGGTCAGTATCGACATCGTAGGAACGCTGTGACGATAGGTGTGATGACGCTTTATCTTGTCCATAAAGGTCTCGACGATGTCAACGGCTATGCTGTCAACACGGTCGTCATTGTTGCCATACTTGGGGAAGTCGCCCTCCACCTCGTAGTCAACGACGATGCCGTCCTCATCTCTGATGCACTTTACCTTTGCATACTTGATAGCAGAGAGGGAGTCGGCAACAACAGAAAGTCCTGCGATACCCGTTGCGAAGTATCTCTTTACCTCTCTGTCGTGGAGCGCCATCTGCAGCTTTTCATAACTGTATTTGTCGTGCATATAGTGGATGACATTGAGCGTATTTACATAAAGCTCAGCCAGCCAATCCATCATCAGATGGTATTTTTCCATTACATCGTAGTAATCGAGGTAGTCGCCCTCCACCGCACGGTATTTGGGGGCTACCTGTATCTTCAGACGCTCATCAACACCGCCGTTGATCGCATAAAGCAGGCACTTTGCGAGGTTAGCTCTCGCACCGAAGAACTGCATCTCCTTGCCCACCCTCATAGAGGATACGCAGCAGGCAATAGCGTAGTCGTCGCCGTGAGTTACACGCATAAGGTCGTCGTTTTCGTACTGTATCGAGGATGTTTCGATTGACATCTTTGCGCAGTACTCCTTGAACTTCTGGGGAAGTCTTACGCTCCACAAAACTGTGAGGTTAGGCTCGGGAGCGGGGCCGAGGTTTTTCAGAGTGTTGAGATATCTGAAGGAGGTCTTTGTAACAAGAGGCTTACCGTCGATATTGACACCGCCGATAGACTCTGTTACCCATGTGGGGTCGCCCGAGAAAAGCTCGTTGTACTCGGGAGTTCTTGCGAACTTTACAAGACGCAGCTTCATAATGAAGTGGTCGATATATTCCTGTGCCTGCTCCTCGGTTATCAGTCCGAGGTCAAGGTCACGTTGGATATAGATGTCGATGAAGGTGGAGGTTCTGCCGAGGGACATCGCAGCACCGTTCTGCTCCTTTACTGCTGCAAGGTAGCCGAAATACAGCCACTGGATAGCCTCCTTAGCATTTGCGGCAGGCTTGCTGATATCAAAGCCGTAGATGTTACCGAGCTGCTTCAGTTCTCCGAGTGCCCTTATCTGCTCCGAAAGCTCCTCTCTCAGCTGGATATTCTCGCTGGTCATACGCTTGGGAGCGGTCATAAGCTGCTGCTTTTTATCCTCAACAAGGCGGTCAACACCGTAGAGCGCAACTCTGCGGTAATCGCCGATGATACGACCTCTGCCGTAAGCGTCGGGCAGACCAGTGATGATAGCGGATTTTCTCGCAAGGCGCATCTCGGGAGTGTATGCGTCAAATACGCCCTGATTGTGGGTCTTGCGATAATCTGTAAATATCTTTACGACCTCGTCGTCAACCTCATAGCCGTTCTCGGAGCACGCAGCCTGAGCCATTCTGATGCCGCCGAAGGGCTGCAGCGAACGCTTGAAGGGCTTGTCGGTCTGAAAGCCTACTATCTGCTCAAGCTCCTTGTCAAGATAGCCTGCGCCGTGGGATGTGATGGTGGATACGACCTTTGTATCCATATCAAGGACACCGCCAGCCTCACGCTCTTTCTGAGAAAGCTCCATCACCTGCGCCCACAGCTTGTTTGTAGCCTCAGTGGGGCCTGCAAGAAAGCTCTCATCACCCTCATAAAGTGTATAGTTGCGCTGGATAAAATCACGAACGTTGATGTTGTCGCTCCATTTTCCAGGATTAAATCGTGTCCATTCTTTTGCAAAATCACTCATATATAATATCCTTTCAGCCCGCCGATGCTATGTTAGTGCGGCATCCATGCCGCACTCTGGGCATCGGCTTTGCAACGTCGTGTTGCCACCGATGCTAATCATGTGCGGCACCTGCTTTGCAACATCACATTGCAATATATCTCTCTTTACGGGCAATATATTGACGATAGTTTAACAATATACACAAGATTGTGTATTTACTACGTTATAATGATACCATATACAGCCCTATATTGTCAAGGTCAATAAGAGCCAAATTAAATGGTATTATCTGATGAATATTGATAATTTTGCCGAATTGCGTTAGATATATCTAACTCACCCTGCAACAAATGGCTCTGTTATGCGGTTCGATTTCAAAATTTCGCATGAGCCAATGACATATTATCTGCAAATTTGCTGCTGATATTATCGTAATTTGGTGGTATTGGAATAATTTTTCAGCATCAAGTCGTCAAAATGACATATAAACACGCAAGATATTGATATAAAACAAACGCTCCACCGAAGCATTGCATTTTCCTGCAGCTTACGGCGGAGCCATTATTCAAATCAAAAGATCAGACATCATATCAGCAGGTCAGCGATATCGAGTACAAGTCGCTCGCTCTTATCCCAGCCGAGACAGGGGTCAGTGATGGACTTTCCGTAGCATCCCTCGTCCACCTTCTGTGCGCCATCCTCAATATAGCTCTCGATCATCAGACCCTTTACCATGCTCCTGATCTCGTCAGAATGACGCATGGAGTGCAGTATCTCCTTGGAGATGCGCACCTGCTCAAGATACTTCTTGCCGCTGTTTGCGTGGTTGGTGTCAACAACGCAGGCAATGTTCTGAAGACCCATCTCGCTGTACATATCATACAGCAGCTTCAGATCCTCATAGTGATAGTTGGGTATGTTTTGATCGTGCTTGGATGTTGAACCACGCAGGATAGCATGGGCAAGAGGGTTGCCGTCAGTGGTTACCTCCCAACCCCTGTAGATGAAGGTGTGCTTCGCCTGGGCTGCACGGATAGCATTCAGCATGATGGAAAGTGTGCCGCCAGTGGGGTTCTTCATACCTACGGGGCACTCCATGCCGCTGGCGGTAAGGCGATGCTCCTGATCCTCAACGGAGCGGGCACCTACTGCAACATAGCTCAGCAGGTCGCTGAGATAGCGGTAGTTGCTGGGGTACAGCATCTCGTCAGCGCAGACGAGCTTTGTCTCCTCAATTGCACGGGTATGGAGCTTTCTTACCTGGATAAGGCCCTCCAGCATATCCTCACCCTTTGTGGGGTCGGGCTGATGTATCATGCCCTTGTAGCCCTCACCTGTTGTGCGGGGCTTGTTGGTGTATATTCTGGGGATGAGAATGAGCTTGTCCTTTACCTGTTCCTGCAGTCTGGAAAGGCGGCAGACATAATCCATAACACTATCCTCATTATCAGCAGAGCAAGGGCCGATGATAAGCAGGAACTTGTCGCTCTTACCTGTAAACACATCAGCGATCTCAGCATCTCTTGCTGCCTTTATAGCCTTTACTTCCTCAGAGAGAGGATACATCTCCTTGACCTCTTTGGGAACAGGG
>JAZPZN010000079.1:0-8548 GCA_045544715.1 Oscillospiraceae bacterium
CATCGTTCTGGGGTACATAGATGATCGCACTGTCGGAGCACATCATCCCAAAGCCGTAAGCCTCGATATCCATCGGCACGGCGCACATCGTCTGATCTATATAATCCATCACCGCCATATAGCCTTTGCGGTCATCTGTTATATATCCACTCACAGCAAGCCCCTTTGTCACAACAGGTCTCCCGATATTACGGCTAACACGGATCACAAACAACTTTATAGGCTTGTAGTTCTCTCCCTCAAGGAGATAACCATACTGCACCTCTCCATCATAACCATTGATATGCTCGGTATACTGATACATCGGCAGATCATTAAACGGAGTATCATATTTCGTATGAACCGCATACTCATCGGTATACGGAAATCCCAGCCCATCGGGGTCGCAGCTGTCACAGCGAATATTTCCGTTGCAATAGCGTACATTCCACGCATTGAACGCATACACCTTAGTGCTTCCCCCTGCCAGCTTATACTCCATCACGCAGGGGATATAGTCGCAGTTTTCATCAAGTTTTGTTATCGGCAACTGATCTACATAATATATCTTATCATCATAGAACACATAATTTGGCACTATCGTATTGATACTCGGATGTTCATTGAAAAAACTGTCAAGGCAGTAAGGCATACCTCCATACTGCTGACAATAAATGCTCGAGCCGCCCTCGTTATAAATACTGTTATCCGCAATATTCGCACAGCGCCACACAACGCCTCCACCGTTTGCCTCTATCAGCCAGCAGAAATTGTAGCCCATAGTATCGGCAGTGAATACCTTTTCCACATTCTCAGTGTAAGCATCTATACTGTATATCGAAAAGGTGTTTTCCTCCGCCACGCTGAAAAACAGCCTGCCATTAGACGCATACCGATACTGCACCATATCCTCGATATATTGAATAGCCTGCCCCTCAGCGGTAGCTCCGTTTTCTTCATCGGTATAGCTTGATGGATCTGCCAAAGCACCAAGTATCTCCACAAAATCGGGCTTTATCCGCTCCACACGGATACGGGTGAACTCCTGCTCACAGTACACTCCATCAAACTTTACAGCCTCCATCAACCCCTGCACTTCCTCAGAATACACCTTTTCGGGAATTGGTTCGCCCTCGGGAGCAGACGGAGCGGTGGTAGACAGCGCAGTGGTCGTCTGCTGTATCTCGCTCTGCATTTCACCGCCACAGCCAGACAGCAGAAGTAATATCACCGACAAAAACATCGCAAAATGCTTTTTCATTCCCATTCCTCCGTTAAAAATATCCTCTATAAATGAAGTCTGTTTTTGGAGAACTTTGGTTTCGTGGTTTCGGTTACAATTCGGTTACAGTTTTTAAGGGGGAAATAACAAAAACATCTTGAAATAATCTCCGTTATACTGTATAATAATATAGAATAGCACGACCCCATCAAACGGAGCATCTCCGTCAAGAAAGGATAAGAATAAATGCCCCACGAGATAAACAGAGAGTTCTCCTTTCCGCTGTGCAAGATAATCGACGAGTTTAAGCTTGAACCGCTTTATCTCCCCGAAAACGGCGGAAACCGACTCATCTCCAACAACGACACCAACCGTCCCGGACTTCAGTTCGCTGGATTTTATGAGTATTTTGACAACAAGCGTATCCAGGTAATGGGAAACATGGAATATGCCTATCTTGAGAGCCTTGACAGTGAAACTCGCTACAAGCGCATCGAAGAGCTTTTAGGCTACCGTTTCCCTGCGCTTATCATAACAAGAAACCTTGAGGTATTCCCCGAATTTTTAGAGCTTGCTCCCAAGTTTGAGATGCCTATCCTCCGCACTGAGGAGTCTACCTCCGTGTTTATTTCAAAGCTGGTGGCATTCCTAAATCTCCAGCTTGCTCCCCGTATCACACGACATGGTGTACTTATCGAGATCTATGGTGAAGGTGTGCTCATCCTCGGCGAGAGCGGCGTTGGTAAGTCAGAGACCGCTATTGAGCTTGTAAAGCGTGGTCACCGCCTTATCGCAGACGACGCTGTAGAGATCAAAAAGGCATCCAATATCACCCTTGTCGGCAGCTCTCCCGATAATATCCGTCATTTTCTGGAGCTTCGTGGCATAGGTATTATTAATGCAAGACAGCTGTTCGGTGTGGGCGCAGTTAAGCTCACCGAAAAGATCGATATGGTAGTAGAGATGGAGCTGTGGAATCCCGAAAAGACCTACGACCGTATGGGTGTAGATAATCATTACACTACCATTCTCGGAGTAAAGGTGCCTATGCTCACTATCCCTGTAAAGCCCGGTAGAAACCTTGCAGTTATCCTTGAGGTAGCAGCGATGAACAACCGTCAGAAGAAGATGGGCTACAACGCAGCCAAGGATCTGCTCCGCCAGCTCGGAATGGACAGCGACAGCGAGGATATCCTCAATGAAACAAATATCTTGTAAATATATCCAACGAAAGGAACATAAAAAATGTATAACATAGGAATAGATCTCGGAGGAACTAACATAAAGGTAGGTCTTGTCGATGAAAACTACAACATTGTGGCAAAGGCTACCGCAAAGACCAACCTTCCCCGCCCCGCAGAGGAGATAGCTGACGCTATTATAGACACCGTATGGGACGCTCTCGGTCAGGCAAAGGTAACTATCGGAGAGGTCAACAGCATCGGTATCGGCACTCCCGGCGTTGCAAACCGCAACAGCGGAATCGTGCTTTACTCCTGCAATCTCGGTTTCAATAACACCGACCTCAGGGCTCTTATTCAGAAGAAGCTCAATAAAGAGGTATATGTTGAAAATGACGCTAATGCCGCAGCTTTCGGTGAGGTGCTCAACGGTGCAGGCAAGGGCTACAAGGATGTTGTAGTCGTTACCCTCGGCACCGGTGTCGGCGGCGGTATCATTATCGACGGCAAGATCTATACAGGCTTCAATTTCTGCGGTGCTGAGCTTGGCCACACAGTTATCAGCTACGGCGGCAGACAGTGCGGCTGCGGCAGAAAGGGTTGCTTTGAAGCTTACTCCTCCGCTACTGCCCTCATCAACATGACTAAGGAAGCAATGGAAGCCGACAGATCCAGCAAAATGTGGGATATCTGCGGCGGTGATATCGCAAACGTAGACGGCAAGACCGCATTCGACGGCTGGAGAGAGGGCGATGAAAGTGCTGTAAAGGTCGTTGAAATGTACATCAATTATCTCGGCTGCGGACTAACAAATATCGTAAATACATTCCAGCCCGAGGTGCTGCTCATAGGCGGAGGCATCTGCAAGGAGGGCGAAAACCTCACCAAGCCACTGAACGAGTTCATCAGCCGTGAAAGCTACTGCATCGACCCCAACCGCTCCACAAAGCTGGATATTGCAAAGCTCGGCAATGACGCAGGCATCATCGGCGCAGCTTATCTGTATACTCTCGCTGAATAAGCCTTTATTTTAACAACAAACGGGCGAGCTTTGCTCGCCCATACCATTCACATGGAGGGATTACCATGGATTACTCAAAGCTTGAAGCACTCTGCAATGATCTCGGCATAAAATGCATCAAAAACGAGCCTCTGGCGAACTATACCACGATGAAGATAGGCGGAGAATGTGACATTTTAATCTGTCCTAACACCGAGGAGCACATCGCAGCACTTGTAAAGCTCTGTCGCAGTGAGAGCATACCCTTTTTTGTTCTCGGCAAAGGCAGCAACGTGCTTGTAAGCGATAAAGGCTATCGTGGCTGCATCATCTATACCTGTGGCAATGCAGCGCATATCAGCGTTAATGGCAACACTATTACCGCCTCATCCGGCGCATCACTTACATCTATATGCAAGGCTGCACTGGAGCATGGTTTGACAGGCGCAGAGTTTGCCTACGGCATCCCCGGCTCACTTGGTGGTGCCCTCTATATGAATGCAGGCGCTTATGGCGGAGAGATGAAGGATATCGTCACCTCCTGTCGCTATATCGACGAAAACGGCGAGCTGTGCACGATGCCCATAAACGAAATGGAGCTCAGCTATCGCCACAGCATCTTTGCCGAGCGGGGCTGTGTAATAACCTCTGTTACCATAGAGCTGAAAGAAGGCAATAAAGAGGATATCAAAGCCAAAATGCAGGAACTCATGCAACGCCGCCGTGACAAGCAACCGCTGGAATACCCCAGCTGCGGCAGCACCTTTAAGCGTCCAGAAGGCTACTTTGCCGCTGCGCTTATCGAGGAATGCGGATTAAAAGGCTACACCGTTGGTGGCGCACAGGTGAGCAAAAAGCACAGCGGCTTCGTAATCAACCATAACGAAGCAAGCTTTGCAGATGTTATAGGAGTAGTTGACGAAGTAAAGCGTGTCGTGCTTGATAAAAAGGGCGTAGAGCTTGAATGTGAGATGCTTATCTTAGGAGAGTAACGATGGAATTTATTATTGTAACAGGTATTTCGGGTTCAGGAAAATCCTCTGCGGTAAAGGTACTGGAGGATATAGGGTTTTTCTGCATTGACAATATGCCGCCTCAGCTTATCCCCCACTTTGCTTCAATCTGCAACGACAACGCAGAGATTTCAAAAGTTGCAATAGTCACTGACATCAGAGGCGGTGCGATGTTCTTCAAACTCAGCGAATGCATCGCAAAGCTGCATATCCGTGGTATCGATGTAAAGGTACTATTCCTTGAAGCATCCAAAGAAGTGCTGATGAAACGATATAAGGAAACTCGCCGCAAGCATCCCCTCGATGAGCTGTCGGGCGGCGATATAAGCAAGGCTATTGATGCCGAAACCGAACTTTTGGGTGAAATACGTGAAAACGCCGACTATATCGTGGACTCCACTTTGTTAAGCTCCGCACAGCTGCGTGAGCAGATAGCAGGACTATTTCTGGACAAGCCTACTGATGGCATGATAGTAAGCTGCATGAGCTTCGGCTTCAAATACGGCGCAACAGGGGAGGCAGACCTTGTGTTTGATGTGCGCTGTCTGCCCAATCCTTTCTACATACCCGAATTGAAACACAAAACAGGGCTTGAAAAAGAAGTACAGGACTATGTTATGCAGTTTGAGCAATCAACCGCCCTTCGTAATAAGCTGTTCGACCTGATAGATTTTCTTATCCCCCATTATGTTGCAGAGGGCAAAAGCCGTCTTGTGATTGCATTCGGATGTACAGGCGGAAAGCACCGCAGCGTAACATTTGCAGAGCAGATGTCGCAGCATCTGAAGGACGCAGGCTGCAAAGTTCGCACTCTCCACCGAGATATTGAAAAACACTAAAAGGAATGATATAATGTCATTTTCATCCGAGATAAAAAAAGAGCTTTGCTCGCTGAAAGATATGCCGTCTGACGCTATGAAGGCAATGCTCTACGGCATATTCTTCGCCACACGCCCCATTGACGGCAGACCCGTCATCCAGACAGAAAATCCCGACCTCATCACTGCCCTGCGTACATTAATATCGGAAAGCTTCCCCACCGCCAAAGCAGAAACAAAGAGGCTTGTCACAAACGGCGGCTCGCTGTATTCATTCCGTGTCAAGGCAGGATACGAGGAGATTGCGAAGGCTTTCGGAAACTATAGCAGCATTGCGCCCCTTATCGCTGCACAGGGCGATGATATAGCAGGGTCATTCCTGCGTGGAATATTCGTCAGCTGCGGTTCCGTCACCGACCCACATAAGGAATATCATTTAGAGCTGGTTCTACCCTACAGCGACAGAGCCTCAGCAGTATGCAGCTTTGCAGCTGAACACGGAATAAATCTTAAGACCTCGGTGCGCTCACGAAATACAGGCAGCCTTGTGCTTTACGCAAAGGGCAGCGAGCTTATTGAGGATTTTCTCACCTACATTGGCGCAGCAAATCACTCCCTTGAAATTATGAGAGTTAAGGTAGAAAAGGACTTCCGCAACCGTGTCAACCGCCATGTCAACTGCGAGAGTGCAAACCTGGACAAGACGGTGAATGCCGCCCAGCGCATCATCGAGGACATCAACCTCATATACACAAAAGGTGAGGAAAAAAACCTTTCTGCCGACCTGCAGCAGACCGCAAGGCTGCGCATCGAAAATCCCGAGATGTCACTAAGCGAGCTTTGCATGCAATTTCCAAATCCGATAAGCCGCAGCGGGCTCAACCACCGACTGAAAAAGCTGTCATCTATTGCAGAAGCACTCAGAAACGAATAGCATAATGCCCCAAGAAGATTTGTAAACTTTCTTGGGGCTTTTTTGTACTGTTTAGCAAATTGGAATTTACTTTTTGCAGATAATAATTTCTTTATCAATAAACACCCCATCACCGTCATTTATACGGATAACTTTTACACCGTGTTCTTCCTCATAAATACAGCACTTCTCTTCAAATTTCTCAAATCTCGAAAGAAACTTACTATAGTGCGGTAACACTTGAACATCTGTCAATGACAGAGCTCTTAAATTTGTTAATCCTAAGAAATTCATTTCAGGCGAATAACAATTTACCAATTCAAGTGTTGGTCCAAAAGCAAAGGCGGCGGCACTCCAACCAATTAGGATTTTTGTTGTAGCAATCGTTCTTAAGATGTCAATTGAATTGCTATTTTGGATGGCGTGTAGCAAATAATATGGATTTCCCCCAATAAATTCGACCACATCATAGTTCAGCAACAAATCAGCAGGCTGTTTATCCAAATCAAATATATCAACATTTAAGTTTAGAGATTGTAATTCTGCAACACATCTCGGAACGTGATAATTGTTTTCCTTGTATTCATTATCTGCAGTTACAACTAATGCGGCGGTCTTGCAGTCAGCCATTTTACCACTTAGTTGTGCCAGTAACATATCACTTGATAATCCGTTTGAACATAAAACAAGCATCTTAATCACCTCGTCAAATTCTTATTTTCCAACCCCATTATACCACAGCAAAAAACAATACCGCACCTGTTTTACAGATGCGGCATTGGTATAAGTTGTTTGCCAAACTGGAAATTAATGCTGAATTTCAATTTGTTTTTCTGCGATTTCATGCACAATTTCTGCCAGTTTCTCACATTTCAGAAGCGGTGAACCATGTCCGCCGTTGATATAGAACAGTTTTTTGTACGGTGCGTCAACCTCTTCATAGTAATCAGCAGCTAATTCAACCATAGTAGTAGGTCCGTGATCCTTATCGCCTTCAATCACATAGAACGGCATTTCATATTCTGTACGGTCGCCTATCGGGATCTGTGCACAAAGTGCATCACCATAAGGATGTTCATCCAGAAGCATATTGTAGTATTCAGGCTGACTGCCCAGCAGGTAATATAATTCAGTAAGCGTACAGTAAGGGTTAAAGAAAACTGATGACACCCAATTGAAATCACTGTCTGCAAAAATATCATCAGTATAACTATACCTGGAATAGCATAGCTGTAATGTCAGCTCATTCTGTTCGGATAATCCCAATGCAGGATCAAATTGCTGTGCGGCAGAATATATCTCCGGATCATCCTTTGATTGTTCCAGCATATATTCTTTAAAATAAGTGCGGCTCTCCTGCGGATCAACCACAAGAGAGGAAACAATCAGAGCGTCATACCGTCCGGGATTGTCCAGCGCAAGATTTGCCGCAAAGATTGAACCCCATGAATGGCCGTAAAGTGTAATCTTATCCTTATTCAGATGTTCACACAGAAAATCGGTCATAGCAATACCGTCGGAGAGCATCTGTTCGGTGGTAATTGGTTTGGTTTCCTTGTATGCAGGGTAATTGTGTCCACATCCCCGCTGATCCCAATTGACGACTGTGTAATCTGCACTGAGCTTTCGGAGAATACTCCAATCGTAGCCGCTGGTCGGCACACAGGGACCGCCGTGCAGATAGAGTAAAACAGAATTGTCTTTGTCCTGTCCATAAATATTTATCCACTGTTTGGTGCCGTTTATATCAACATACATTGTTTCGTTGATACCTCCATCAGGAGTCTGGTTATTGATTGTCTGCCCGACAAACCGCACTGTCAGCAATATCACAACAAGTGAGGCGAGTACAATGAATATCCATTTCAATATTTTCAAAAGTAACTTGAAAATCTTTTTCATTTTCTGCTCCTATATATTCTTTTTTACCAACCATTATACCACACCCCACAGCAAAAAACAATACCGCACCTGTTGTTTTAGGTGCGGTATTGGTATAGGTTGCTTGGTGAATTGAGATTTATCTGTCCAGTTCATAAAGAAAATCTTTAATGATATTACCACATTCTTCTGGTTTCTGCTCATAAATCATATGATCGCCGCCAAGACAAACAACCTTGCAATTGCCCATTTTTTCGACATACGGATAGATGGTTTCTTGCCTTGAATTTTCATAAGTGTTAAGGATTTCCATAAGCCTTACATCATCATATTCCGTATTTCTCAACTCTATATCAAGATCATTGATTTCGATCTGTCGGTTTATCCATTTGCTATAATCAATCAGATCATCTTCCGTCTGAATCCCCCAGCTTGCACAGATATACAGCTTTGGTACATCATTGGTAATAATGCCGTTGAACGCCGCCTGTGCATTTTCTGCAAGATTGTAGTCTTCAGAAACAGGAGCAAGAGAATCCAT
>JAZPZN010000080.1:0-5355 GCA_045544715.1 Oscillospiraceae bacterium
GGTACTGTTGACATCACTACTGACGGCACATACACTGTATATGTTGACAGCACTCTTCCCACTGCTCAGATCGAGGATGAGGATACCGGTGAGATGGTAGGCTGCATGGCTGCTGGTGCACAGGTATTCTGCGTTGACATCGACGGTCTTGCTGCTGCTAAGAACGCTGGCAAGGATGCTGATGGTTATGCTGATTGCGTAACAGGTAAGGATAAGCAGGCTTTTGCTGAGGCTGCTGGCATCAACATTACTGATGTTAAGGTTACAACTTACTCCTCTGACGGTACTGTTACCGATGTTCCTGTAAACCAGGACAACGTTATCTTCGGCGATATCGAGGCTAACGGTAAGATCCGTATCGAGCTGTTCAACGCTTACGGCGACACAGCTGCTAACCCTGCTGTAGATGTAGCTAACATCAACTTTGATGAGAAGATCGCTGTAACATTCACAATCACAGGTGTAGGCGCAGCAGCTGCTGAGACTCCTTCTACAGACGCTCCTGCTACTGATGTAGCTGGTGACAAGACATCTCCTGACACAGGTGTTGAGGGTGTTGTTGCTGTTGCTGGTGTAGCTGCTCTTGCTGGTGCTGCTCTCGTAGTTTCCAAGAAGAGAAAGTAATTTATTACGCTTTGACTACTAAGTAAAAAGTGCGCTGTCGTTTTGCGGCAGCGCATTTGTTTATATGTAATTAACAAATCGTATTGCTTGTTTGTGTATATAATCACCAAACTCGCTTTTATGAGTTTACAAAACTTTGTTTATTGATACTGTAGACAAAAAACGCTCAATAATATATAATGTAATAAGAAACAATGGCGTTTCGGCGGGGAGAAGTATACCCTGACGGAGCGCCTTTCTTGATAAATCTATCGGAGGAACGATCATGAGTGAGCATTTCAATCTTGTAGAAGAATTCGGCATCGACGTATTTAATGAGGAAACTATGCGTCAGCGACTGCCCAAAACAGTATACAAGCAGCTTAAAAAGACGATAGAGCAGGGCATAGAGCTTGATAGCAGCATTGCTGATGTTGTGGCAAATGCTATGAAGGATTGGGCTATCGAGAAGGGTGCAACGCACTATACTCACTGGTTCCAGCCGATGACTGGCATAACCGCTGAAAAGCATGACAGCTTTATTAGTCCTATTGGCGGCGGAGAAGTTATTATGGAGTTTTCAGGCAAGGAGCTTATCAAGGGCGAGAGTGATGCTTCAAGCTTCCCGTCAGGAGGTCTGCGTGCAACATTTGAGGCAAGAGGATATACCGCATGGGATCCTACTTCCTATGCCTTTGTAAGGAATGGCTCGTTGTATGTTCCTACAGCTTTCTACAGCTACTCCGGAGAGGCACTTGATAAGAAAACACCTCTGCTGCGTTCTATGGATGCTGTTGCAGATCAGGCTCTGCGAATCCTCAGACTGTTCGGCAATACCACTACTAAGCGAGTAGTACCCACCGTTGGAGCTGAGCAGGAGTATTTTCTTGTAGACAAAAAGACCTACGATCAGCGTAAGGATCTGATTTTTACTGGCAGGACTTTGTTTGGCGCACCTGCCCCCAAGGGTCAGGAGATGGATGACCACTACTACGGCTCTATAAAAGCAAGAGTAGCTGATTATATGAGGGATCTTGATGAGCACCTCTGGAGACTTGGCATAACATCCAAGACAAAGCACAATGAGGTAGCCCCTGCCCAGCATGAGATGGCACCTATCTTTGCGCCCTGCAATCTTTCTTGTGATCAAAACCAGTTAACGATGGATATCATGAAGAAGGTGGCCTTAGAGCACGGGCTTGTCTGCTTGCTTCATGAGAAGCCCTTTGCGGGTATCAATGGCAGTGGTAAGCATAACAACTGGAGCCTTTCCACCGATGATGGACAGAATCTGCTTGACCCCGGAAGCTCTCCGATGGAGAATGCGCAGTTTCTTACTTTCCTTGCTGCTATCATCAAGGCGGTCGACGACTATCCTGAGCTGCTGAGAATGAGCATTGCCAGCGCAGGCAACGACCACCGTCTTGGCGCAAATGAAGCACCACCTGCGATAATCTCTATTTTCCTCGGCGAGGATCTGGAGTCAATAATCGATCATTTGATCGACGGTACAAATTATACCTCCAAGAGTGGTACGATGTTTAATGTTGGCGTTCACTCTTTGCCTAGCTTCCCTATGGATACAACTGACAGAAATCGTACATCTCCCTTTGCGTTTACGGGTAACAAGTTTGAGTTCAGAATGTGTGGAAGCTCTCTTAATATTGCAGGGCCTAATACAGTGCTCAACACTATCGTTGCAAATTCTCTCAAGGAGTTTGCTGATGAACTGGAGAAGGCAGAGGATTTCAATACTTCTCTCAACGAACTGATCGTGCGTACTGTAAAGGCGCATAAGCGTGTTATCTTCAATGGTAACGGCTATGGCGACGAGTGGTTTGATGAGGCTGAAAAGAGAGGCTTGCCCAACTTCCGTTCCACAGTTGATGCTATTCCCTCTCTTACTTCGCAGAAGAGCATTGATCTGTTCACACGCTTCAATATATATACTGAGGTAGAGCTGCATGCCCGTGAGGAGATAAACCTTGATAATTATGCGAAGGCTGTAAATATTGAGGCACTCACCGCTGCTGATATGGCAAAGACTGAGATAATGCCTGCTGTCATGCGTTACACTAAGGATGTCTGCGATATTGCAGCGAGCAAGAAGGCTATGGGTATTGATCCTAAGATCGAGCTTGCCCTTGCTGAAAAGATGAACACCCTTACCATTACCCTTTCTGATAAGATAGATGAGCTGAACGCAGCTATCGTGAAAGCGCATGGTGTCAAAGAGGCTTACGCTAAGGCAGTCTGCTATCATAACGATGTTTTCTGCACCATGCAGGAGATGCGTGCTATAGCTGATGAGCTTGAGACCATGGTTGGAGAGAGCTACTGGCCTTATCCCACCTATGACGAACTGCTTTATAATATCTGATATACGAAACCGCCGCACCTGAGTGCGGCGGTAAATGTTTATCTACTGATATAATATGTTGTCCATATTACATCGTCAAGATTCTGAATATTGTCAAGGGTCAGTGTTCTGAGATGAGCCTTTCCAAACAGCGACTTTGCAGGATTTGGCGCAATGATAGGAGCTGTGACAAGGCTTAGCTTGTCAATAACACCTGCACGTTGGAATGAGTTGTTGATATCGCTGCCTCCCTCAAGCAGAAGCAGATCGATATTAAACATAGCGGCGAGTTTTTCAAGAGCAGTTGTAACATCGATCTTATCGTGTCCGGCGAAGATGTAGCTGACACCGATATTACGTAGATGATCAAGCTGACGTGGATCTACCTCTCTGGTTATCACCTCGATTATATGCGCATTGTCGTATCCCGGATCATCATCCGATATCTGCGAGGTATTCCAGCCTAGTCTGGCATGGCTGTCAAATGCCACTGCAAAGAATGGCTTGTCATACGATCCGATGAAATCAGGCTCATCAGGGGAGACGCATGTATCCTCATCCCAAATATATCGTGGCGCTTGCCCTCTTGTAAAGCTTTCCTCCATTGTTTTTCTGCCGCAGATGAAGCCGCAGTTTTTCGAGTTTCTACTTATTAGAGAGCGATGGATGTTGTAGTATTCTTCGATGGCTTTCTGGCAATCGGGATGTTCAAGAAATCTACCGGTTACCTTGCCGTCAGCGGATACTACCATGTGGCAGATGATGTAGGGCAGGTTCATTGTTATCACTCCTTATATATTTGATAGCTTAAGATTGAATGTGCGGTAGTTGCTGTCATCGCTGCGTGAGCAATAAACGGCGAACTCTATGATCTCAAACGAGCTGCGGAATTCAGGGATAACAGATCTCATAGCCTCAGCAACCACCATGGGAGAGTTTTCGAATGCTCCGCAGCCGAATGCACCGAGAATAACAACCTCTGCGCCGTTCATGGCAGCGGTTTTTAGAATCGCCCTCATGCGTTTTATGTGGAGCTCTTTTAGTTTTACATCGGTCAGCTTTACCGATCTGTTACCGTCCCCCGTATTATAGCGGTTTGATGGCACGGAGCGCAGGTTTGGTGCTGCACAAGTGATAATATCAACTTTGTACCATTCGTTTTTAGGGAGCAGGGTAGGGTTCTGGGTATCGCTTTTGAACACCACCACGTCGGGTGTGTAGATACAGTCGTCGTTATGTATAGGATCGTGAGTGTTGCGGTGTGGTTTGTAGAATTTTTTGAATGCCTCATTACTGTCGAGGCAAGGAAATAGTGTAGAACAGCGGCAGAGGCACTCCTCCTGAGCTGAAGCACCTGAGGTAACACCACCCCCTGGGTTACTTGCTGAGGCAAAATTATGCACACAGACTTTCTTGCCTTTGTAAGCTGAAGCTGCTTCAAAGCTGCGCTTTTTACTAACTATTACTTTTGCTGGGGTTGAAAAGCGTGCCTCTGGTGAGTAATCTGTCAGCTCTTTGCATCCTTCGGGATAAAAACGCTGTGCTGCGGTGGATTCTTTGACAGCTGCTTTCAGCTCTGCATCGTTTGTATAGTGATGTTCAGTATCCTGGAATATAGCAACATTATCATCTCTTCTTGACATCATTTTACCTCCATATTATTGATTTAGATTATTATAATTCCTTTGTAGCTTTTTGTCAAGCCTTTTATATATTGTAGCTAGTCTGTGTCAGTTTTTCCATACATATTTGTATGGTGATCCGAATATGATATAATCAAAGGTACAATACTGCTACATATATAATAATGTGGGTCTGTATGAAAATTTTTTGCTTTTTTTCAAAAAAACGCTTGACAAACTCTGCTGTATGTGTTATAATATCATCGTTGTGATGCTGCTATGGCTCAGTCGGTAGAGCACATCCTTGGTAAGGATGAGGTCATCGGTTCGATTCCGATTAGCAGCTCCAATTTTTTTTAAAAACTCGCTGAGCTTTGTTCAGCGAACATACGGAGAGGTATCGAAGTGGTCATAACGAGGCGGTCTTGAAAACCGTTTGGGGGCAACCCCACAAGGGTTCGAATCCCTTCCTCTCCGCCAGATAAAAATGCATTCCGAATGGAATGCATTTTTTATTATGTTGTGTTTTTAGCACTGGCAGTATCGTTGCAATACAAAATGCGCTCCATACGGAGCGCATTTTTAATATCTGTTGTATAAGCTATATGCTATCACTTATCGTTTTCTACGAACTTCTTATAAGCTTCACGCAGCTCCACTGAGGTTGCTTCCGGAGCAGTGGGGTTGCAGTGTGCCCATGCACCGGTTTCACTGGAGGCGTTAAACTTCTGCTTTTCAGCACTCCTCATAGGAGGGTAGAATGCAATGTGG
>JAZPZN010000081.1:0-69706 GCA_045544715.1 Oscillospiraceae bacterium
TAAGTATGGCAGTCCTAATTGCAGGTATCTTTATTGCAGCATTTTTGATTCCCGAAGGAGTGTGGCAGCTTGTCACAATTCTTGGTGTTTGTGTTGTGTTTTTGATACCGTGCTTCTATGCATTAAAGCTTGAAGTCAGTGTGGGTGCTTACAAGTGCAAGGAATGTGGATGCGAAATTGTACCTACTTATAAAGAAGTAATGATAGCAATGCACAGAGGATTCACCCGTCACTTAAAGTGTCCCAAATGCAATAAACGCACTTGGTGCAAAAAAGTATTAAAGAAGTAAATCCCAATTTGTCGAACTGAATATTATTACATAGCCATTTTAATGTCATCTATTCTGAGCAAGACAGACAAGTTAAAACCTCCGATGTGAAAGCATCGGAGGTTTTTTTGTTGCAATTATCTGCAAAGTGTGGTATAATATAGAAAAACGGACAGACCGATTAAATAAGATTTTTTCTGATTGAAAGAGTGATAAAATGTATATATCAGAATATTGCGAAGTTGGCTATGAAGAAAACTACAATGTAGTTTTGGTAAAATGGAAGAAATTTTGTTGTAATCATGATTACAGGAGACCTTTGGAATATGCATTGAGCATTATCAAACAGCATCAAAACTGTAATTATGTAGCAGATACAAGAAACGGGTTTGAGAACGCACCTGATGATACTCGTTGGGTAGCAGAATACTTTATGCCTACTGCAGCAGACTACGGATGCAAATATATCTGTTTCATAATTGATGAGAACAATTCGCTAAAAGAAGAATTAGAAGGTCAAGAAAGCGATTCTTCAGACAAGCTTGAATTTAGATATATTTACAGTTTGGAAGAAATTGAAAAAGTAATATTGTAAAGCAAAATACAAATTCAAATATGCCGGACTGAACACATTACATAGCCATTTTAATGTCATCTATTCTGAGCAAGACAGACAAATGTGCCCCTGCTAATGCAAGGGCTATTTTTTAAGAGTAAACAATATCGCCCCGCATTAAGCGGGGCGAAGCTGTTTATTACATCATTCTATCCATTTGCTGGTGTGCTTTTCTATCTGCTTTTTAATCTTTTCGCTGTACTTTTTACCTTTTTGCCTAATAGTACCAGGCATGGTACGCAAACTTCTCACGCTTTGAATCGAATCGGTTATAGAATCCACCATCGAAAAGAACTCTTCATGCAATGGCTTCACCATGCGCTGACTTGTACCACTGTTAAGATTGTCGATGATATCGAGATATCTCGCATAAGCTCGTCTTACGGAGGTCTCCCACGAGATGTATACCTCTCGCATAGCGTTGTCACCGAGCTGTCTTACCTCATCAAGATGTGCCGCAGCAAACTCAAGCTCTGCTGCGATAGCCTCGTTGTCGCACTTTGCAAGCACTCCAGTCCTGCCGTGGGTTATGCCCTCTGCGGCGCAGCTGCCCTCGACAAGCAAGGATGCAACTCCGCAGGCAGCGGCCTCTCTAACAACGATACCGTTAGTGTCATACTCCGACGGGAACAAAAACAGATCTCCCGCCGTATAATACACCCTCAGATCCTCACGATCAAACACCGCACCGACGAAGATGCAGTTATCCATAACGCCGATCTCTCTTGCGTAATCCTGCACCTCCTGCATATCAAGTCCGTCACCGACGAACATCATCTTATACTCAATGCCCTTGTCCTGAATGATGCGCAGTGCATCAAGAATAAATCTCAGACCCTTGTACCACAGCATCCTTCCCACGAAAAGGAATACAGGCACATCGTCCTTCAGACCGTACTCCGCACGGAGCTCTGCTACCGCCTCTGCGCTCGCCCTTCCGCATGGGAAGTCAACACCGTTCTCCATAACTCTGTATTCTCCCGTATAGCCGAGAGAGCGGAGATTGTCACCGGCACCGTGGCTTACCGTCCACACCTCGTCGCAAGCGGATATGTTGTCAACTATGAGCTTTATAACCTGCTTCGCCATTACCTCATTGGGAATAGCACGCTTGATATCTATATCGAACTTTGTGTGATATGTAAGCACCAGCGGAACCTTGCTCTTCCTCTCGGGAACATTCACCTTCTCACGCAGCGACCTCGCCATAACAGTAGAGGCGAAGGGACAATGAGAATGGATGATATCAAAATTAGCATCGCCGAGATTTTCCAGCATACTGCTGCTGAAAGGATATCCTGCACGATATCCGCACAGCTTTTCGGTTATCGCCATACTCTTGTATCTCACAACGGGGAAATTGTAGTTATCCTCAGCGTTTGGGTGGTTAGGAGTAACGACAGTTGCACTGCCGAGCTTGTCGGTTATTACATTGGCATAATTTATAACAGCATTCGCAACGCCGTCAATTATCGGCGGGAATGAATCATTCATCAGACATACATTAAGCTTTTGATCCATAATCTTTCCTTTCATTCAATACTTCCGCTAAAACGGATAACCTTAACTTACCAATATTATAGCGTAATTTTTTCCATAAATCAAGGTGCTTTTGAGGTTTATTTAGGTGAAATTTCGGTGATTTTTCACCCATTTGCAGTTTTAGTTGATTTATTATACTCTTGTGAAAGATTTTCACAGAAAGGAGCATAATAATGGCTAAAAAAATAACCGCATCAGATTTCTTTACAAAGCACAACCGCTCATTCATTAAATTCGGAGAGCTGTTCACCAAAAAGATCACCGACGAAACTCTCATCACCGCCCTTGCTGAAAAGGATCTTGAAAAGCTCGCAAAGGTATTCAAGCTGGTATTCGAGATGGTGGAAGAAAACACCTCCTCCGACAACACCGAACGCCTTGCGGGGCTCATCGAGGCATACTCCGCCATAAGCGAGGAGGACGACGAATGACACAGTTTTCCCCGAAACAGAAGCAGGCACTCTCGCTACTGCAAAACGGACTTCTCCGCCGTCTTAACATCTTTGAAGGCAGTGTCAGAAGCGGAAAAACGCATATCTCAATGATAATATGGGGCTTTTGGGTCGCACAATCCCCGAAATCAGGAGCATACCTTATGGCAGGAAAAACTCTCAACACCCTCAAGCGAAACGTGCTTGACCCTATGACAGAGCTGTTCGGTAGCTGTTTCAGCTACAGCCTTGCTAAAAAGGAGGCACGGCTCTTCGGCAGACGAGTGTATCTTGAGGGAGCATCCAACGCACAAGCAGAAAGCAAGATACGAGGTATGACACTTAACGGCGCATACTGCGACGAGCTTACACTGTTCGGTGAGGACTTCTTCACGATGCTGTTGTCGAGACTTTCAGCGCCAAATGCAAAGCTGTTTGCCACCACAAATCCCGACAGTCCCACGCATTGGGTCAAGCGTGACTACCTCGACAATCCCGATGTCGACCTGCTACCACTGAAATTCACGCTTGATGACAATATCTTTCTCCCGAAGGAGTATATCGACTCCCTCAGAGCCGAATTTACAGGAGTATTCTACGAGCGTTTTATTCTGGGTAATTGGGTAGCCGCCGAGGGGCTTATCTACGACTGCTTTTCCTCAAAGCATATCCTCTCCGCCGCCGAAATGGAGCGACGGATCAGCGAAAACGGGCTCATCACCTCCGTCGTCGGAGTGGATTACGGCGGTAACCGCAGTGCCAGCGTTTTTTGCCACGTAGGCTTTGATGCAGGCTTTAATAATGTATATGTGCTGAGTGAGCATTTTGATGCACGAAACCGCTCTGCCGAGAGCCTCATAAGTAGTTTTTCTGAGTACATCGAAAGAGAAAAGGAACTACACCCGACGCTTTCCGCTGTATACTGCGACAGCGCCGAGCAACTGCTTATAAAGAGCTTCCGCAGTGCTGTAAGAGTGGAGGTAAAGAATGCTCTCAAACGTCCCGTTAGCACCCGTATAAATATGCTCAACCGCCTGCTTGCCTCAAAGCGATTTTTTGTATCCGAGGAATGTCCTCACCTCATTGAAGCAATACGCTCTGCAGTATGGGATGACAAAAACACCCACTCCGACACCCGTCTTGACAACGGTACAACGAACATCGACAGCCTTGACGCTATGGAATATGCAATAGAACGCTTTCAGCGTCAGCTTTTCAGAGTATAAAACAAGATGCTGTGTAATTGTCACTTGTGAGATATTCCGAATATTGGATATTGCTTTTGTGATATTTCACAATGATTTTCGTGTTTATTCACGAAATTGACACAACGACCTTGCATTACAAGCCCGAATGAGTTAAAATAAGCATATTATGTGGCACAAATGCCACTCAAAATCTTAACAAAGGTGATTGTAATGTACAAAGCGGTATTATCTCGCAAGGACATCACGGCACAGACAGAATACTACGGATTCATCAAGGATATTCTCTGCGACACTCAGGTACAGCAGATGGTGAATTTCAGGCATCACAAGGGCACGACCCGCCTTCAGCACAGCCTTAATGTTTCCTACTACAATTATAAATTATGCAAGCTTTTAAAGCTTGATGCAAGGGCCGCCGCAAGGGCGGGACTTCTGCACGACTTCTTTCTGCACGATTGGCGCACCCGCACTCCCGTCGAGGGCGAGGGCTGGCACGGTGTAGGTCATCCTAAGGTGGCCCTGTCCAACGCAAGCGAGCAATTTTCAATCAGCGCTGTCGAGGGAGATATGATACTCAATCATATGTGGCCTTTGAGTCCCAGACTCCCACGATACAGAGAGACTTATATCATCCAGCTTGTGGATAAATTCTGCGCTGCCGCAGAGGTAATGACGCACCTTTGCAGCGCCGGAAGATACAGACTGCAGCCTGTCGCAACCTTTGCTGTTATGCTGCTGATAAAGCTGAACTTAAAGTAAATCACGAAAGCCGCCGACTAGGGCGGCTTTTTATTGACTTTTCAGCGACAGAATGTTATAATAGTATTAAGTATAGCAAAAAACTATATAAATATTTACATACAGGAGGTATCCCGCTATGGCAGCAATCCCCGTAAATCCCTTTGACGATGCTGAAGAGATCGCCAAAAAATCAATGGTGCTGTTCTTCCTTATCGACTGCTCCGGCAGTATGCACGGCAGCAAGATAGGAACTATCAACTCCGTTATGGAAGAGCTTATCCCCGAGATAAGAGGAATAGGCGGTGCTGACGCTGATATCAAGCTGGCAGTTATGAAATTCTCCAGCGGTTGCGAATGGATGTATGATGCGCCTATTTCTATCGAGGATTTCGAGTGGACAAATCTCGATGCGGATGGCGTTACCGACCTCGGTGCGGCTTTCTCCGCTCTTGCAGGAAAGCTATCCAGAAACGAGTTCATGAGCTCGCCCTCACTCTCCTTTGCACCCGTTATGCTGCTGCTCAGCGACGGCTATCCCACCGACAACTTTGAAAAAGGACTTGCAGAGCTTCAGCAAAACAAGTGGTACTCTGCCGGCATAAAGGCTGCTGTAGCCATCGGTGAGGAAGCAGATCATGATATCCTTGCCCGTTTCACGGGAAATCCCGACAGCGTAGTTACCGCCAACAACGGCGAAGCACTGGCAAAGCTCATCAAGTTCGTGGCAGTGACCTCTTCGCAGATAGGCAGCCGCAGTGTACGCCTTGCCGAGACGCCCGAGGACTTCCAGACAAAGCAGGATACCGCCGCTGAACAGATACGAGAATACGCTGAGAGCGACGAGATCAACGCTGATATCGAGGGCGGTTGGTAATGCCGTTCAAGGGCTATGCCGTATCAGTGACAGGTGCCTCACACATAGACTTGGGTGAGGGCTGTCAAGACAGTGCTCGTGTGTATATTGCAGACGATTTCTGCGTTGCTGCAGTTGCCGATGGGCATGGCAGTGAAAAGCACTTCCGCAGTGCCGCAGGCAGCGAAATGGCTACACGCATCGCAATACGTTCAATATGCGATTTTTGTGAGCGCAACGGCGATCTCAGCGTTTTCTTCAGACAGGATCCCCGTTGTGCCGCAAGACGGATAGCTGCAAACATAATCTGCGGTTGGAACGACGAGATAGCCGCTCACATAGAGTTGCTGCCGCTGAACGAAAAAGAGCAGCGAATATGCCGCACTTATGGAGGGCTATCAACTGAAATGATCTACGGCGCAACATTGCTGCTTGCAGTGGTCACCGAGAATGATTATTTCGGGCTGCAGATAGGAGATGGCTGCTTTACCGCCACTGTGTCGGGTTATCCCATGTTTCCGATGCCCGAGGACGAACGATTAGTCGGAAATCTCACCACATCACTTTGCGACAGCGATGCTATCAGCGGCTTCAGATACGTCTACAGAGATGAACGCTGCGATGCTGTAACTCTTTCCACTGATGGACTTATCAACTCGTTTCTTAGTGCTGAGGATTTTCTGAAATTTACGGGACGCATAGTCAGTGCTGTGGATACAAACAGCACCTCTGCCCTTGCCGAACACCTCTGCACACGTTCAAAGCAGGGCAGCAGAGATGATATATCAGTGGCTGTGTTATCAGTAAAGCGACAGGATTGATTAGCCATCATATCTGTCAAGATTGTATTTTGCACAAATATTGTGCGGTAAATTTGTATAAAACCGCTCTCTTGTTTTGCGCTTTTTTGCTTGCAAAAAGAGTAGCTTTATGGTATAATTTATGGTGAAATTATATTCAGCACGGGAGAATTGCGCTCTGCGATAAGCGTGCTGCACGATTTAGGAGGACTGTTTTTAATGTCAACTGCTACTGTTGTAAACGATAACACAACAGCTAAAACTCCGCTCAACAAGATCATAGGCTTCGGCATGGTCGTGTTTGCGCTGATTGAAGCTGTGTTAGCTTACTTCGTTGTACTCGGACCGCTGTTTGTAAAACCCGTGTACACCATCTGCGAGAACTATAACGCTAATGGTACCACTTGTATCGTTAAGCTGTTTGGTAAGACCTTCGCTTCTGCTGAGGAGCTCGCAAATAACCAGATCATTCTTACCCTTTCGGATACGATCGTTAACGTTGCGCTCGTTTATCTCGTTATCACCGGTGCATTGTTGCTGCTTTCTTTCTGCTTTATCAAGGGCTTTGCATTTGCGAAGAGCTATCTCATCGCAGTGTTCGGCGTAAAGGCGCTTATCGGTCTTTCCTCCGTTCTCATCCCCTTTGCAAACATCACAATGACAATGAAGATATTTGGTGTTGTTGACGCTCTTATCTGCATTGCTGCATGTATTTACTTTGTATACCTTGACAGCATCGACTATATTGATGATATGCTGCTGGATGACGCACAGATCGCCGCAATGAAGAAGCGTGGCATTAATGGCGGTATCCTCTGCGCACTCACCACTGCATTTGCAGTTCTTGAGAGCTTTGCTGTAAATGCAATGAACGGCCACTGGTCCTATTTCCTCGGCTGGCTGCCTGATGCTAACGGTCTCGGTACTACAGAGCTCGCTGAGGGTGCGTGCTTCACACTTATCGTTGCAGCTGCTATCATCGGTGCTATCACTCACATCCGTGAAGCTAACTGGTCTGTATACTTCTACTTTGCTGTAGGTGTTGCAGGTGCACTTTCAAATCTCGTTGGTATCATCAACAGATTTACAGGCGTTACATATTTTTACACCGCTATCGGTACCATCACAATGATCGCAGGTTTTGTTGTAGCTGCTCTGCTGGCTGTAATGTCCTTCATGCAGATCAAGGGTATTTTTAAGATCAAGACAAACGGCGATGAAAAGAAGCCTGTAATGGCTGTTCTTATCGGTGCCGGTTCTATCCTGCTCAGCTTCGTATTCACAATGGTAGCTGTTCTGATGTGGGATAAGATCCTGTATGGTACGCTTTCCTTCGGTGCAATGGACTATGTTGCTTTCGTTGTATATGGCGCTGTTTCGCTGTTCCTGGTGGCTGCGCTGCTCGGTGGATACAGCTTTACAAAGTTCGGAACTCTGGCACTGTATCTGATCGTTGCTGCTAACAACTTCTCCTCCATCTTCACTGTTCTTTCTGCAAGAAGTGCGATGGTACAGGCTCAGCTTGCCCAGGGAATGAACTATGTAGGTTATAACTACATCATATCCGCAGTGATGTTTATCCTTTCCCTTATATGCTGCCTCGGCATTATCGCCCTGTTCGCAGTAAAGGGTGTTGATGACCTGCTCTACGAGAAGCGTTTTGAGCAGACCAAATAATTTACTTTAATTCAATCATCAAGATCTCACTTTTGCAATACAAAAGTGAGATCAGTTTTTAGGAGAGAAAAATGAGCGATGTATTTGATAAATTCAAACAGCTGTTAATACTGCGAAAGGTGAATAAATATACCAAAAACTCTGTAGATCTCAGCTTCGATTTCGGTGCGGAAATACCCTGCGGTGTATCTAAATTCGGTGGCAAGCCCGATGTTCCCGAAGGGTTCGTGTGGGAAAATTATAATGGCAAGCCACTAAGCTTCATTGCCCAATTTGATCTTGCGGAAGTAACAAAGTATGATACCGACAAGCTGCTGCCACAGGATGGCGTCCTCAGCTTTTTCTACGAGCTAGAAACTATGGAATGGGGGTACGATCCTAAAACTATAGCCAGCGCAAAGGTATATTACTTTCCGCCCGAGAAAAAACTAGCTCCTGTTGAATTTCCCGAGGAGTTATCGGAAGAATACCGCCTAAACGAAGCAAGAATAATAATGCGTCGCAAGACAAGCTACCCCTCCCCCTCAGATGACATCGAACTGCCACTTTCTGAGGATGAAAGCGACGAATACTTCGATCTTTACGATGAGATGACACCCGAATATCCCGATGCCAGCAGTAAGCTATTAGGTCACCCAGAGCTTATCCAAAATCCTATTGCTCTGCAATGCGAGTTGGTATCAAGAGGAATATACACTGGCAGCGGATATCCTGAGATCACCGATGAAATAAAGAAAGCAGCTGCGGACTGGATGCTGCTGTTCCAGCTTGATAGCTTTGATAATGAGGATTGCCCACTGATGTTCGGAGATGCCGGACGCATCTACTGGTATATAAGGAAAGACGACTTAAGAAACAAAAGATTTGAAAAAGCACTGCTTGTCCTCCAGTGCGGCTGAAAAACAGACCTGTGAGTACCCCTCTCAGGTCTGTTTTTATTGACAAAGCATTGTAAATATTGTATAATACTACTGACCATATCGGTAATGCAGTTATCTGCGGAATGCGGTGAAAATCCGCAGCAGTCCCCGCTGCCGTAAGGGAGTTGCACGTCTGTCGTGATTGTCACTGGGAAACTGGGAAGGCAGGCAGCGTGTGGCGCAGCATCTAATATATGCTGACGACAATCCCAAGCCGGAAGACCTGCCGCTGTGGGCAAAATATCAATTGTCGGAGGAACAATACAATGAAGATCAAAACGATCATGGCAGCCATGCTGTCAGCAGTGGTAATGGGTGCCGCTGCAACCACCGCCTGCGCCGAAGATCCCGCAGGCAGCGTAGTTTTCTACGCTGAAAAGTCCGTACTTGGACAAGGACTTGTGGTCGAGCCAGTTATAGTTCCCTTTTACGAGGGCGAGAATGGAATCGACATCGTACAGAGAGCCGCTGATGTTCTCGTCACTGAGAGCGAATACGGCAACTACATCGAAGCCTTTGCTGACACTGACACCGATGCCGAGATACCTGCTCAAATCGCTGCAGCAGTACCCGAAATGTGGGGTAGAAACAATGAGGGCTATCTCTCTGCCTATGACTACACTGCCGAGTCTGGCTGGCATTTCTTTGTCAATGACATAAGCTCTATGGTAGGTATTTCCGCTTATGAGCCTGAAAACAACGATGTAATCTGCTTCCGTTTCAGCGTTTACGGCTACGGCAGCGACCTGGGCATTGACAACTCCTCATGGGGAGGAAGCCCTGCACTTATCGAACCAGCTGATGAAGCTGAACTTGCATTTGCTATAGCATACTCAGCAGACCTTGCAGGAACGGATGCATATATAAAAGCACTCGACCTTCTTGGCGATTATGATGCAACATTTAGCGACAAAGCGACTGCAACCGATACACTTCGTCCGTCTGTTCTCGACGAAAATGATGATGTATCCACTGAAAGCACAACTGACAAAACAAGCCCTAATACAGGAACTGAGGGAATCGCCCTAGTTGCAGGAGCTGCAATTTTCGCCACAGCAGCTCTTCTTGTTGCTTCAAAGAAAAGATGATCAAAAGATTTATCTCGGCGGTCTGCATGACAGTTTTTATAGCGGTGCAGACCGCTTTTTCAGCTATGGCTGTAAACAGCGACACACTAAGCTGTGATGCAATATTTGCAGCTAATATGCAGTCACGGTCGGTCAACAGCTTTTTCGAAAAACTGGAATATGGGCGCAACGACTGGACTGCTTACTGTTACCTTAAAACATACGGAGCAGAGGGGGCAGATGATTATGCCGCCTCTGCAATCGAACAATCCCAAACACTGATGCAATCTGAGGGATTTGTAAAGCCTACCGACCTGCAAAAAACTTCTATAACCCTGTCATTGCTCGGTAAATGTTCACAGGAACTCATCAACGAAGCTGTATATCTTAACAATGATTTCGACAAGCAGGGCATCAACGCTTATATATGGGGGCTTATCGCACTAAATTGCGCTGACCTGCCCCCACCAGATAATGCGGTAAATACAACAGAAACTCTGATATCACACATTCTCTCACAGCAGCTGCCTGACGGAGGATTCTCTCTTAAAGGCACAAAGGCCGATACCGATATCACTGCCACTGTGATCTATGCGCTTGCACCTGTAAGCAATAATACAGATGTCGCTATGGCTGTTGATGCAGCAGTGCAGGCATTGATATCGCTGCAGCTTGAAAGTGGCGGCTTTGCCTCCATGGGCATCGAAAATTGCGAAAGCACTGCACAAGCAATCATCGCCCTAAGCTCTGACACCAAAACACTGCCACTGATCGACGAATACGGACTGAAAAATGTCCTGCTAAAATATCAACGGGCTGATGGTGGTTTTGCACACCTCCCCAACGGAGAGGCTGACAACATCGCCACAACACAGGCATGCATGGCACTTACCGCATACCGCTGCATGAGCGAAAAGGGAGAAAGACTGTTCGATATACCGTCATTGCCTTCAACAGAGAGCGTCATATCAACACCCGAAAGCACTCATACATCCTCAGAAGCTCCACCCGCATCTCCCTATGAAGTGACAAATACTGCTATCAGCGGAAAGCATATAAAATTCATCATAGCTGCTGCATTGGTTGTGATTGCTACAGCAATGCTTGCTGTTTTTTTCATCGGCGGCAAAAAGAAAAAATATCTGATAGCAGTCAGTGCGGCTCTTTTCATCCTTGCCGCTGCAACGGCTACCTTGAATATTAAAAACGCTGATGAGTATTACGCTGACACCCCATCAACAGGTAACATTACTGTAACCATATCGGCAGATTGCTTTGCAGCATTAGAGGCGCAGGGAGATAAATCGACCACTCTGCCCTCAGATGGGATTATCCTTGCCACGGACATAGTCAGCCTTTCGGATGGGTCTACTGCGTTTGATGCGCTTATCACCGCTGCTAAAAAACAGCAAGTGAGGGTGGACTATTCAGGCTCTGCATACGGCACATACATCAGCGGAATAGGCTATCTGTATGAGTTCGATCTGGGCAGCACCAGCGGATGGCTATACAGTGTTAACGACGAGATACCAAATGTTTCCGCAGGGGCATATACGCTCTCTGACGGAGATGTCATTAAGTTCATTTACACCTGCTCGCTTGGCGATGTCAGATAAACGATCGCCGCACTTGCGGCAAAGTGCGGCGACATTATCAAAGAAAGATCATCCCGTTCTTGTAGTGCCAAAGCGGATATAGTTATATTCTCTGGCAATAGCATCCCATGTAGGTGCTCCAACTACGCCGGTGACAGGCAACCCGAAATTCTCCTGAAAACTGCGAACAGCATTCTCAGTATCCTCACCGAAATAACCCGTTATCGCAACCTCAGGTATCGCTTCATATGTCCTGCCGATCAGATTAAGATAAGTCTGCAGCTCTCTCACATCGGAATTGCGAAGCCCCGGGGTAAGATTATATCCAGGATATAGCGCAGCTGTTTCGCCCTCATAACCCGCTGGCAGACCTGCAAGGATTTCATTATATATCTGCTGCATCAGCCGCCATGTGGTGAAATCCACTATGCCGTTCGGGGTAAGACCATAGAACAGCTCAAATGCCCTCACCTGCGCATCAGTCGCCTCATCAAACACTCCGGTAGCCTCGACTGAGGGTATCTCAGGATTGAAATATGCTATCACATTGAGATAATACTGCACTGACCGCACAGGAGTACCATAGTCGCCGAGGCTCAGCTGAGCAGGGAATGTATCCGCAACTTCATCGTAGGTCAACCCTTCAGAGGTAAGCTCTGCAAGACCTTTTACTGCGTTGAAAATGTACTTTATCTGATACCATGTTGCCTTGTTTACTACTCCCGTCACCGGTAATCCGAATACCTGCTGAAATACCCTCACAGCCTCCACAGTGCTTTCACCATAAAGACCATTCGCAGGAATTATCTGTGGGATAGCAGGATAGTTTTTGCCTATCCTGTTAAGCTCTACCTGAATAGTACGCACCTCGTTGCCGGAGAAACCCAACCCGAACGTTCCCCCGGGATATGAGCCGATATATGGCTCAACAGGCGCATTGCGCACGATATTTATGTCATCACCGTAATAATACTGCAATATCTCATATGGAGTATAGCCTACATTTGCCAGCGGCACTGTTCCCCATTGGGAGAGCCCCTCGCAGGTAACAGTAGTGCCATTGCAAAACTGGGTAAACAGCGGCTCGATGCTGCCTTGACGCACCACATAATTGTTGAATATCTCATTAACTATATCATTGATATTGCCAAAGATATCCCTGTCCTTCACAAAGGCTTGATCATACTGGGTAGAGCTGGTGATATCAAAATCATATCCCCTGCTGCGATACCACTCGGTGAATACCCTGTTAAGTGCAAAAGATATCTGCGCATAAATATTAGCCCTCAACGCCGCCTCAGGCCATGTAGGATATATCTCGCTGGAAGCAACGTTTTTGATATAATCGGGAAAGGACAGCGTTACATTCGCCGCCTCTGAGTTAGGAGGGCCAAGATGTACCGTGATGGTCTCGGGGATGGTAGGAAAATTACTCTCGGGCATTGCGCACCTCCGTAAGATCAGGGGACTGTTGGCTGAGCTGGTTAATACCTGCAGATGGTACCATTGCAACACGCTGCAGCGATGTTATGCCCTCAAACACCGGAATATCCCTAATAAGCACATCATTATAGCCTCGTGCCGAAATAAACGCATCATACAGGCTGAAGGGCTGCACACTGCTTGACGGTGCCTGTGAAAGCTCTGATGAGGGTGCAGCAAGGCGCATCTCGGGGGTCTGACCGCTCATATCGGTGATGTAGGTATAAAAGGCATTATCTCTGCCACCGATGGTCTTGTATACCACTACCTTTGCGTTAGGTACCGGCAATGCTCCACTGGCTGTATAGGTAGTAAATTTCAGCAATCCTCGCTTAGGGTTCGCATCATAGAATGCCTCGATATCCTCATACTCAGGCTCGATAAACGGCTCGGTAGGGTTACCGCTCTGCACCAGCGGCTGTACATCCTCAGGAGAGTTTATAATGTTCACCTCAGGCTCAAAGGGACGATTTGCCAATTGCTCTGAGATATCCTCGCCACTCTCCGGAGCATCACCGACAAAACCATCGCTCTCAACATCATCGACAGAGGTATCCTCATATGTATCATCGGAAATATCAGGTGTGTAAACAAAGCTGAAATCCTCTGCAGGGAGCTCTTGATCTGAAGTGTTTTTATCTGTCACAGGAGGTGTCATATCCTCCTCAACAGGATCATTTGCCTCAACATCAGGCTCCTCATCCACTGGCTCAGCAACCATTTCAGGAAACTGCAATTTCTGCACAGGTGCACTGCGTGCAGCAGCACGATCATATTCCATAAGCTCCTGCTTATACCTTTCTATCAAGCGTTTCATGTCATCCATAAAGATACCTCCGCATATAAATTTCGATGCATTATATGCGTTGACATCCACTAATATTACCAAAATAACGAAAATGAATAAAAATACTAAGAATTGCTTACAATATGCTGTACGACTTAAATCGAATGTCACATTTTGATGGCAAATATCTTACAATTTAGGTACAGGATATATACAGGAAATGAAGGGGGTAATACCATGTTCACCAACAGAACTCCAGACGGCAGAAATAACATAGTTGGCGTAAAAGTAGCTAAACTCCGCAAAGGTCTGAAGATATCTCAGCGTGAGCTTGCTGACAGACTTCAGCTTATTGCACTTGACGTTGACAAAAACGCTGTTCAGCGTATTGAATCGGGGCAACGCTTTGTTACGGATATTGAACTTGTTGCACTCGCAAAGGTTTTTTCCGTAAGCATCGCAGATCTTTACGACATCGATTGATTCCCCTTATAATGAAAAATGGTACACTGTTTTAGTGTACCATTTTGTGTTAAGCAACTCCTAGGAACTCCTCAAGCGTAAGACCGCTGTCATGTACAAGCTTCGCTGTGCTGCGTCCTAAATATCGGATATGCCATGGCTCATACATATAGCCGGTGATGTCTGTCTTTCCTTTAGGGTAACGTATGATAAAACCATACTCATGGCAATGCGCTGCAAGCCACTTTCCCTCGGATGTCTTGCCATAGCTTTGGTTAAGGGATGTTATATCCATTGCAAGACCCGTCTGATGCTCTGAGTGTCCAGGCTCCGCTGAGTAGGTCTTTGCCACCTCGTAACCATCGATGGAACACCAGTAGCTAAAAGTGCTCTCCTGCTTCTCGTAGGAGCGGAAACCCGAGATTATCGACATGTCATCATAGCCCGATGCCTCTTTCATAGTAAGATATGCTGAGTATGCATGGGCATCTAGCCCGTCGCCATAGCTTTTCGGAAGATCGTACTCCTTATTTACGATCAACACTCCGCCGACAGTTGTTATTCCATTTGTAGTAACAGGGGCAGGAGCGTCTATTTTTGCCCTGACAGTGCCTGCGCAGTTTATATCGTCAAAACTGTTCAATACCTGAAGTGTTCCGAGACCTCTCACCTCTGCACCCTCGGCCACCATAAGATAACCGCCCAGCTTTAATATACCGCCCTCATAGATGCGGATAGTGCCATAATTCATTATCATTGAGCCGCTTTTTGCATCAAGCTCTCCGCAAATATATACCTTCGCTCCACTTTCAACGATAAGCGTTCCGCTAAGAGTATAGCTCGTGTTTGCATTGATAAGGAGAGTATGACCGCTCTTAACAAATGTAGGAGCAGATGCCGCAGTGTAAACAGGCATATCATCCGACTCCGCTGCCAAAGGAACAAAGGCGGATAGCATGAAAAAGCAGACTGCTAAAACCAGCAGCATGGCAGATGTTAATTTTGCAATACTTTTCATCTGTATCCCTCCTTTTGAAAGTAAATACATTGTATCATCATATTTTCCTTTTGTCAAGCCAACGATTGACACTAAAGGGTATCTGTGCTATACTTTTCTCAGTACATTGATTAGGAGAAATATTCATGCACATACGAGAATATACCAACAACGACATCCCACAAATACTGGATATATGGAACAACATTGTTGAAGCAGGCGAGGCATTCCCTCAGGAGGATATGCTTACCATTGACGATGCCGCTGAGTTTTTCAGCTCGCAAAGCTTTACTGCTGTTGCAGAGAATAACAACGAAATAATCGGACTTTATATCCTGCATCCCAACAACATCGGCAGATGCGGACATATCGCAAATGCAAGCTATGCAGTGAAAGAAAATATGAGGGGACAGCATATTGGTGAAAAACTGGTCACCCACTGTCTCCACAAATGCAAAGAGCTTGGATTTTCTATTCTCCAGTTCAATGCGGTTGTAGCCACAAACGCATCAGCACTTCATCTTTATGAAAAGCTGGGATTTAAGCAGCTTGGCATTATCCCCCACGGCTTTCGCAGAAAAGACGGAGGCTATGAGGATATAATACCGCACTGCTTCGATATTGATAAGCTTTAAGCTCCGCTGCACATATCATTAAGCAGCGCAGACAGGTTGAATATAGAAAGACTGTCACGCTCCCATATAGCATCATAAACGAGCTCACGATTGTCATCGCTGTATTCTGCCTGTTTTGAATAAAGCTTGATGTCAACTATCCTGTCCCACTCGGCAATTTCGCCTTTTTCAAGGTATTTTAAGCAATCCATCCGCATTATCATAATGAGGGATGTCAGCACAAAGCCAAGCTTTGACACTACCTCGCCATCAAATACAGATTTAAGAAAATATCTGTATACCAAATACACTGCTATATGCTCATACCGCCACATTTCCGCTGTGTTAGCGCTCAGAAAAGCAGGTAATTCCGAGGATATCCTTTCGCTCTCAGAAATGAGCCTTGATAGAGCATCATCCCACTCTGAATTGATACTCTCCATATCGCAATGAAGTTTTTCAAGTGCAGGAATAGTGCCATCATGCCAGCCATGACTCGGAGCCGACATATAGGTCGAGGGGTATTCGCTGCTGCCATTATCCAGTAGCTCTTGTAGCTCAGCAGTATATGCGGCAGCAATAGAGAGCCTTATACCAAGATCATACTGCCTGTCCTGTAAAATTGCAATAAGCTGTGTGCGTGCCACTTTCAAATATTGGTACAGATCGGGGTCGCAGGTTTCCTCCCACTCCTCGTCAATCTCACACTCGGTAAAACGGAGCGGCTCACTGTCAGCGAACATCAGCCGACATACCTCCTCACAACAGAGCCCGAGCCCCGCATCCTTTTCATCATTATACCACTCAAAAAATCGGGGATGCAATGCACAGATATCGCAGAGGGATCCCTCACCCATATTAAGTATCAATTCGCACAATCCGTCATCTCTCAGCAAAGCACAACGCTCACCTGCGCCAAATGCAAATACGGGACAATCACCTTCGGCGCGTATAGCAGAGCGAAGCCTGTCACCGAATTCTCCCTCGGCTGCCGAAAATCGCTCCATTGCAGCCTTGTCTATATCTATCTCCCAGCCTATGCAGCAGTTATCACTGCATTTATCGGCAGTGCATACAAATTTATCATAAAACAGTGGTTTTGTCAGCTTCATACTTTCCTCCAATAGTATTTTTGTTCTGCGTTTATTGTACCACAACAAACAAAGATTTGCAACTGTTAAGTATTTCGATATAGCAAATTGCCTCCGCCTATTGACTTTTTTCGTCAGATAAGATATAATTAATACATGGAAATTTATTATTTCGCTGGTTTCGGGAACTGACTTACAGTTCCTTGGACTATGGGAGGAAAACAATGAGCGAGCGTAACAAACTTCTTATAGTTGATGATTTTGAGTTCAACCGTCTTATGTTAAGCGATACCTTCAGTGACCGCACTGTTATCGAGGCTGAAAACGGTCAGCGTGCGATAGAAGAGTTCGAGCGTCACAAGGATGAGCTGTGTGCAGTGCTTCTTGATATCATGATGCCTGTAATGGACGGCTTTGGTGTACTGGAATATTTCGTGGAGAACAAGTACATAAACGATATTCCCGTATTCATCATCAGCGCAGATACATCGGACAAGTCATTGTCCCGTGCGTATGACCTCGGCGCTGCAGATGTTATTGCAAAACCCTTTAATATCCGCTTTGTGCGCAGACGTATCAACAATATCATCGAGCTGTATAATCAGCGCAGATATCTGCAAAGTCTTGTTGATGAGCAGGCATCTATCATCAATGCAACAGCAGGAGCTGCTGAAAATAAGTGATACCGGATATTGATTATGTTAAAAATATCTAAAAATGTGCGGCGATTTATGTTGCCGCACATCTATTTTTATCTAATTTTGCAAGATTTGCAAAAAAAGCTTGCAAAAAGGCTGCCATTGTGATATAATTAACCATGGTGATATAAATAGATATAGAAAGGAACACAACTATGCTTTACACAGAGATGAACAAGGAGCAGCTCGCTGCAGAAAAGTCTGCGTTGGAGCAGAAGTACAATGAATACAAGGCTAAAGGTCTTGCACTGGATATGTCCAGGGGTAAGCCTGCGCCTGAGCAGCTTAACCTGTCGCTGGATATGCTGCTGCGCTGCCTTGACGGCGATTATAAGGCATCCAACGGTATCGATTGCCGCAACTATGGTGTGCTCGATGGTATCCCCGAGGCTAAGCAGTTGTTTATGGAGATGCTCGGCTGCGGCGCTGACGAGGTGATCGTTGGCGGTAACTCCTCGCTCCAGCTTATGTATGATACCATAATCCGTGCGCTGATGTTGGGTGTTTACGGCGGTGACAAGCCCTGGGGCAAGTGCAATAAAGTTAAGTTTCTCTGCCCTGTTCCGGGATACGACAGACACTTCGCTATCTGTGAATCCCTCGGTATCGAGATGATACCCGTACAGTACAAAAACGACGGTCCCGATATGGATATAGTTGAAAAGCTGGTTTCAGAGGATGAGGAGATCAAGGGTATCTGGTGTGTGCCTATGTATTCAAATCCTACAGGCATCACCTACTCCGACGAGGTTGTAAGACGCTTCGCAAATCTGAAACCTGCAGCTAAGGACTTCCGCATTTTCTGGGATAACGCATACTGCGTACACCACCTCTCCGATGACCACGACACTCTGCTCAACATTATTGACGAGTGCAAGAATGCAGGAAACCCCGATATGGTATTCCAGTTCACCTCCACATCAAAGATATCCTTCCCCGGAGGCGGCCTTGCAGTTATAGTTGCAAGCAAGAACAATATCGACCACATCAAGAACCAGATGACCGTACAGACCATCGGTTTCGATAAGCTGAATCAGCTCCGTCACTGCAAGTATTTCAAAAACTTTGATGGCATCAAGGAGCACATGAAGCACCACGCTGCTATCATCCAGCCCAAATTCAATGTTGTGCTGTATATGCTGGATAAGGAGATCGCTCCCCTCGGCATCGGCAAGTGGGTATCCCCTAAGGGCGGCTACTTCGTAAGCTTCGATGCTCTCGACGGATGTGCTAAGAGGATCGTTTCCCTCGCTAAGGAGGCAGGCGTTGTTATGACAGGCGCAGGTGCAACCTATCCCTATGGCAACGACCCCCACGACAGCAACATCAGAATTGCTCCGACCTTCCCCTCTGTTGAAGAGCTCAAGCAGGCCATGGAGATATTCTGCGTATGCGTTAAGCTCGCAAGTGTTGAAAAACTGTTGGCTGAGTAATCACAATAGAACATCCGCCCTCATTTTCTGAGGGCGGATTTTAATATATATACCATTGAATAGTATAAATAAATGGGCGGCAAATCCTGCCGCCCGATTTTTATAGCAATAACATATCCCTGCTGAAGCACTTTACAAGCTCCTCAGCGGTCATTTCTGTGATGTGGATATTTGCAGCGCCTTTACCCGATATGCCGATAAAATAGTCACCATGCTCAACTGCGACAGTATCTGGAAGCAATGATGTATCCACACCTTTCAGCTCTGTAGTTACACCGATACCAGTGCGCTTGAGAAATGCCTCTTTTTTCACCCATATCCGCATGAAATCCTCGTCGGAGATGGCATTTTCCTGCTCAGAAGCAGAAAGCGTGCGGGCTTTCAAGCGATCGCTGACAGAGCGGCTTTTCAGCTCCACGTCAATACCGACCTCATCATCCGAGAATGCGGCACACACCGCCCCCCTTGTGTGAGAAAGCGAAAACTGCAGTGCCCCATCCTTTAGATACGGCTTTCCATGCGCCCCCTGCCCAAATCGGATACGCTTGATATCAACTCCCGTGCATCTGCGTATCTCATTAAGCACTAAAAGCTCGGCTGTAAGGGAAAGCGCCTTGGCTTCATCAGAAGACTTCTTCGCAACGACAGCCTGCCTGCGCTTCGTCGCAATCGGCAGACATTCAAGTATCCTCGGATAGTCATCATCGCAAAGCCGCACCACTAATATTT
Source organism: Oscillospiraceae bacterium (assembly GCA_045544715.1). GTDB lineage: Bacteria > Bacillota > Clostridia > Oscillospirales > Ruminococcaceae > CAG-115. Next base: position 20,013 of record JAZPZN010000081.1, read on the forward strand.
CAATTACATTATGTACCATGTCTTGCCAATAAGCACCATTGTAGCTTCAACGGCTTCGTTCTTGCCGGTGCCCTCAAGGGCTATCATCATCTCTGCCTTTACTACCTTGCTGTAGCTGGGATAGTAGTTGTAAAGCTGCATTATCTGATCATTAGTAAGTTTACCTGTGACATCTGTCACCTTCGAGATCGATGCGGAGATATCAGTGATCTTGGAAACATCGATACCATCAGCTTTCAGCTCCTGCTGATACTGGTCACCAAATGCCTTGCAGAAAGCTTCAAGAGAGCTTCCCTCAGCCTTGAAGATGTTCTCAGCCTCTAAACGTGCGTTAAGGGGTATAAGCTTCTTAACAACCGAATAGATATCATTGTCGATTATCGCTGCAGTGTAAAGCTCGTCAAATGTAGTGATAAGGCTACGCTCGTTTGCCACATCAGCAACCTTCTGGCAGAAATTCTTACCATATATCTTCAATGTAGAATCAACTGCGGTAGAGAAGTCCTTAGGCTCGCCCTGGAGAGTGCCGCCACTGTTCAGAGCAAAAATTCCATCAAGAGTTACACTGGATGCGCTGCCAAATCTGAAATCTCCGCTGCTAGTTATGCGCTTGCCGCTGTTAAGCTTCAATGTGCCAAAAACTATCATGCTGGAGCCGCTGTTTACATTAAGTCTGCCGTCAACGATCAATGTTCCGTTCTTGGAAACAGTGAGCCTTGCTTCCTTTTTTACGGAAAGAGTTGTATTCGCAGGGATAGTGATCTTGCTTGATACAGTTACCTCACCTGTTACAATATAGCTACTGTTATCCTTTAATGCTGCTACGCCATCCCACACGATGGGAGCCGCTGCATACTCACGGATGACCTCTGCTGTCTGTACATCTGCTGCGCCTGCAGTTACTGCTGTAGATGCTGCCATTAATGCGCACATAGCCAAAGCTGCGATCCTTCTTCTTAACATGATATTATTCCTTTCAGTGAATGATTTATTCCGCTGCGAAACTATCTCCGCTGTCAGATTTTCTTGCCGCCTTAAACAGCGGACTTTTTTTCGTAACTATTCGGTCGCTGATACCTTCACCCGTACAAAGACGGAGAGTGATCTTACCGCTCTCTATCCTCGGATGTCGCAGCACTCTTGCCGCTGCGATCTTCTGCGGTTGACGTGACACCGCAATAAAGCAGAACTTCTCGTCCTCGTATGGTACATCTGCACCTTTCAGCTGCTTATGGAGCTTACTGCGTGCAACACGAGCTGAAAAATGACACCAGTCACCCTCTGAGATGCCACACTCGCCACTGTGAGGACAAGGAGCAACTATGTGAGCTCCCTCTGAAATAAGCAGCTTTCTTGCTTCTCTCAGCTGGTTGAAACCCTCGGTCGTTCCCGGCTCAACGATTACCAGCAGCTTATCTGCAGCTTTCCAAAGCTTTTGCAATGCTGCTTTTCGTGCAGCAGGCAAAAGCTCGTTAAGACAGTAAGAGGAGAGCACCAGATCGCCATGCTCTGAAATATCCCCGTCGGATATATCACGCTTTATCCAATTTGCCTCAAGCCCTCTTGCTGCCATAAGCTCTTTGCCGAGGTCTATCATGCCCTGCTCACGCTCAAGGCAGGTTATATCATCACATTCTGTAGCAAGCTCTGCCGCATGGCTGGCTGCTCCGGTGCCTGCGCCAACATCAAGTATCGAGCCTATCTCATCGTTGAAATGCTCAAGTGTAAGCTCCAGCGCTCGGCTAACCGCTCCAAATGTGGCAGGCATCCTCACTGCTGCATAAGCAAGAGTATCACGACTATCGCTTACAAGTCGCTTTCCTGCGCCGCTCTCACTACGATAACGCTTAGATATGGCTTCGGCTGAGAGGGTCATTTTCTTCAGATCCTGCTCAGCTATAAGCTGCTCTATCTTATAGCGCAACTCGGAGGGGAATTCCATTAATCAACCCTCCTATATCAAAAATAGTTGTTCCTGATCTCCTTAGCAACAAATGATCCCTCAAGCTCCTGTCCGTTGAGCTTGGGATGAAGTCCGTCTATGAGATATCTGCCCTCTGCACCCTCATTTTCGTACTTTTCACATATTCCGCAGCTGCTGTTGCAATCGATGACCTGAACGCCCATGCCTGCACATATCTTTTTCATGCTCTTAATCAGCTTGCGATTCTTTTTGTTGAACTTGGGATCAGCTGTCTGCAAGGGTGTGAGAACAAAAATGCGGCAATCAGGATAGTTTTCCTGAATAGTCTGGATGCACCAACGCATAGCACCCGCCTCAGTAAATGTATCAACATTAGGATTGTCGATGATCGATTTGCCCATAAGTGCCTCATCCGCATCACCCATACACTCTACAGAGTCGTTAGTGCCCATAGCAAATGCAAATACATCGGGAACGGGATGCTCACCGCTTTTTACTTCCTCAACAAATCGCTGGATATGTACCACTGCGCAGTTGTTCATACGCATCTGCATCTCGTGCGCATCATCTGTAGGCTCCCAGCCGCCGCTGATGCCTGCAAAATCCGGAGATGTGTAATCCTGCGTAGTTACAGTAACACCGTTGATATTAACTGTTCTCCTGTACCATACGGCACTGCCTACAGCAACATTGTGATGCGACTTCATGCCAAGCTTGTTGAATACATGCCATGACCACTGATTGCCTGCGGTGATGCTGTCACCGTCAACACCGAAATTAACGTTTTTAAAATCCATTATAATTACCTCTGTTTTACGGCAGACAGAGCAACAAAACAGTCCCACCTGCCAAAATCAATCTCTCTTATATTTTATACCAAAATCTATGATTTGTAAAGGGCTTTTTGTATATTTGCAAAAGCTTACGTGATTATTCCTGTCAGATCAAAGTCAGGAGTGTATTCCTCCTTTGCCGAGCTTCGCTGCTGCATAAAACCCTCAAGTCCTGACGCTATTACAGCATCAAGTGCCTTCTGATACTCAAAGGTGGTAATACGGCGGTTAAGTTGCTTTATATCCTTCGCTTTATGAAATGGGGTATACTGACTCATAAGGCTGAAAAGCACATCATTGCCAAACTTCTCACCAACCCGTCTTATGATCTCAATGCTGTCTTTGTAATATGAGGGAAGCACCAAATGTCGTACTATAGTTCCTTTTTGAATGAGCTCACCTCTAAACTCAGGTCGTCCGGTCTGACGTAGCATCTCCTCAACAGCAGCCATCGCTGTTTCAAAATAGTGTGGCGCAGACGAAAGTGAAATCGCTGCCTCATCACTGAAATACTTGATGTCAGGAAGATATATGTCCACATAACCTGATAGCATCTGCAAGGTTTCAACCCTCTCATAGCCACCGCTGTTGTAAACAACAGGGATATCAAGCGTTGCTCTCACTATATCCAAAGCCTTAATTATCTGTGGCACAAAATGCGTAGGATTTACAAGATTGATGTTGTGCGCTCCTTGCTCCTTCAATTGCAGGAATATTTCTGCAAGACGTTCAACACTTATCTCTTTCCCGAAGCCATCAGCACTTATCTGATAATTCTGACAATACACGCATCGCAGTACACATCCCGAAAAAAACACGGTGCCACTGCCATTTGTTCCACTTATGCAAGGCTCCTCCCAGTGATGCAGGGCAGCCCTCGCCACCCTCACCTGCTCGCCTACACCGCAGAAACCTTTGGTATTGCTGCGATCTACACCGCAGCATCTTGGGCAAAGTTCACATTTCATTTGATACCTCTCAAAAACAATTCCCAAACGATAGGTTTGGGAATGTATGTTCAATTGTCAGTCTTCAGCTTCAATAACAGTTGTCTTGATAGTTTCATACTGGGGGGCAAGTCTGCCATCCTCATCGTATGCTATCTTCATACCGATAACAAGAGCTCCGTTTTCCACCCCAGTGAAATCCAGCGGATTTTCAGCCACAACATTATAGGTATACACGAAATTCATCTCAGGAGCAAAATTCGCATCCGTTGCTTTTACGATCATACGGAAGCTCTGCCAGTCGCTGAACGCAAATGCTGCAGTGTTGTTATCCTCATAGATAACAGGGTCGATCGTAAATTTGCGCTCCTCCAGCACCACCTCATCGTCGTCATCTTCTTCATCATCAGGGTAGATGTTCTCTGCCATTACGATACTACCGTTGCCAATACCTACATCAAGGCGCAGATCCTTGTATACATAGTCTGCCTGCTCAGGCTCGCCATCCTCGTTGATGCCATTGTATACGCTGCCCGTTATCATATAGGTGTTAGTGTCTATCTGCTGGGTATCCAGCAAAAATACAGGCGCATAGATGATATTCTGATACTCTGCAAGAATAAGTGTAAGCTGCTCCTCCGTGAGCTGTGTGCCCTCGCCCTCATTCATCGTCAGCACTATCTCCGAAAGAGTTTCGTCTGCGCTAAGGTCAGTGGTATAGACCCTCGTCACCATTGTACTCGTGCCGCCTGTATTAACGACATCTCCACAGTACACCATGGAATGTGCATTTAGCATCAGTATAAGATATCCGATCAACGCCACCATGAGCAACGCCACCAGAATAATTCCGACTACCAGCCTCATTTTCAGCCCTCGTTTCTGTCAGCCCCTTATCAGAGGCAGTAAATATTTGTATCCCAGTCAGGCACATAAGGATGATGCCTGAGATATATCTTGTACTTTTTGTTGAGCGACTGCACCAACAATGGCAGCCTAAACATATCCTCATTCCTGTGATATACTGCTACGCACAGCTTCGGTTTGAAGGCTGCTATAGTCTGCTTTGTGCCGTTAAGCGCAGGAAGCTCGCTGCCCTCCACATCATACTTTATGTAGGTCGCACCACTGCCCTGCAACATCGTGTCAACGCTCATCATCTTAACCTCACGGCAACGTGCAGGATTGTTTGTATCCACCTTTGTGCTCCTGCCAGCCTTCATGCTGAAGGTCATGGTAGTTTCACACTCCCATGCACCGCAGTTGTAAGCTTCAAGCAATGCCGAGCCTATCATGTACAATCGCCGCTTGAGCTTGAGATAGTTCTTGTGATCGGGCTCCATAGCATACAGCTTTTTGAACTGCATTCCAGTTTCGTTGAGGAATTCAACCAGCGTATCGCCATTATACGCACCGAGGTCAACATAAGTTTCCTCAATGCCGATATTGAGAAGCTCAAACTTCTCATCAGCAGGCGTTTCACACTGCCGCAGATACTCGATATCACCGCTGAGCTTGTAGCGTATCACGCACTCGAACACCTTTTTTGACTGTGCATCCGCCATAAGGTTATACGCAGCTTTCAGCTCATCATAATGCTCCTTTGCATAATCAAGTGTGAACAGACCCTCACCGATCACAGGAACATTAGGTGCATACAACTCATGTCGAGCGGAAATGTTATAGATGCGCTCCATTATCTCGGGAAGCTGCGAACCAAAGCTGACAAGGATAATAAAATCATCACCGTAGAGCTCCTCAATCTCAGAGAGCTTCTTCACACGAATTCCGAGAAAGCTATGCCCTCTCACAAACTCATCACTCGCCATGATATCTGCAACAGGCACATCGATATCATCAAGCACACGCTTGATCTTCTCAGCACCATCGCCCATACCGTACAGCACGATCTTTTTCTCCGTCTGCTTCAGATAATCCCACAGACAGCTGTCTATCTCATCAAGGAAAAATGCCATTATCGTCCTCTCATTTTCACACGGGCTTAAAGTGCCCTTATATCCTCGGCCTCCTTGACGCACTTTAAAAATGCGTCAGATACCTTTGAACGGTCAAGATGATACTTCTCAACATACCTATCCACCTGTTCCCATGCGCCCTTCTCGTAGCAATAGGAAAGGTCATAAATGTCGCTGTAAATACCACCCGTGCCTTTTAGTCCATTTTTGATCTCATCAGTCAGAGGGAATTCATCAAGTGCCTGTGACAAAGCACGCTCACCACCAAAGGTCACCATCGAAAGCAGACCCATAAGATAAAATGCATCCGACTCCTTTGCAATATCAGGGATCATAAGCGCCAGCATCTTACAGAACTTCGCAAGCAGCAGTGAAACACGCATTATTTCCACATTATCATTATGAAGGATACGCTGCATACCCATGAGATACACCCACTCACGCAGGTAATCAAGCCCCAGTATCACCAGTGCCTGACTGATCGAAGATACTCTGTTTCGCACACCGAAATATACCGAGTTGATAAGACGCAGCAAACGCTGACACATAGCCGTATCCCTTGAAATTACCTCTACAATATCGCTTATCTCAGGCTCAGGCTGCGATACCAGCTGCATGACCTGCATAAAATTCATGGGTAATGGGGTAATGCTTCTCTGTGCCATAAGCGTAGGTCTTGCAAAAAAGTATCCCTGTGTAAAGGTGCAGCCTAAACGCTTGGCATACTCAAACTCCTCTTGAGTTTCGATCTTTTCAGCGAGGATTATCTTGTTGCAATAACGGCACACGTATGCCGTTTCTTCAATAACGCTCTGAGGCATACGGAAATCTATCTTGACTATATCACCCATCTGAAACAGATCGCTGTTCTGACGGCTGTATTCAAAATCATCGAGTGCTATAGTATACCCTCTCTCCTTCAGCTCCTGACATGCATCCAGCATATCATTGTCCAGCATGAGGTTTTCAAGCACCTCAACGACCAGAATATCAGGAGATATCATCTTGGGCACACCACGCTTTAATAGGTTACCCGTAAAATTGATGAACGCCTTGCCTCCGCCGATTATATCACGCACATCCAGCCCGAAAAATGCGTTTGTAACAACGTCAGCAGTGGACTCATCGCCACTGGTACCATTGTAATGATTTTGTTCTCCATTGCTCCTATAAAGAAGCTCATAGCCGTACACATTGTTCTCGGTATCAAAAATTGGCTGCCGAGCCATATATACATCCATGTGCCATCACCCTTCTAAGTTGTGTATCTTTCTATTTATCGGCAGTAGACACACTGCCCCTATAATAATCCTATTATTAATTATACTATAATAGTCCTTTTTTTTCAAGTGTTGTACAAAACTTTTAAATACGGATAGCATTTTCGTTAATTTTGCACAAAATCTTGGTTTTGTGAGAAAGTATATATTTTCTCAACTTGTGCAATTTTCATATTGTACTTGTGATTTAGCACAAATTATTTATTACAAACACACAACCCTTAGTTCTACATTTCCAACTGCTTTTTTCTGTTTGAAATGCAAATCAGCATCGGCTGAGCCGATGCTGACGACTATGCTGTTTTATCAAGAGTTTTTATTGAGCGACTGACCTGTTGCCCTGCCTACAACCGCACTATTATAGTAGCCGATCTTCTGGCGAGTCTGCTTCAACTGCTCAAGCTCCTTACGGGAGTCAACATGATGGTTTTTGAACTGTCCCGATATCACCTTATCCTTATCGAGTATACGTTGCTTAGCAACCGTTATCTGCGTCTGCTTCAACTGGATCTCCTTATGCAGTTCGTCAAGTGCAACGCTAACATAGCTACCCTCAACAAGGCACTTTAGCAGCACACGCTCATCACTGAGCTCCAGCTCGATGATGCCGTAAAGCCGCTGCTTCAACTCCTCAAGACGCTGTATCAACTCATTTCTGGCGATAAGCGCACGCTGAAGTATCTCAAGCTCGGCATTTATCATTGTGTCTGTCTGCTTTTCATATTCAAGGAGAGTATCATGTATCTCCCCCATTACAGCGAGCACTCCTGCAGCACCGGTTATATCTGCCATAGATACGCTCCTTTCGGCTGTTACTTCTTGCTGTTCGCCTTTGCCTGTGCCTCGATCTCTTCTTTGGTCATCTGGCTTATCTGCGTAAATGCATCACGCAACTCACCAATCATGGGGATGATCTTTTTGATCTCGGTACAATCCTTCTTGACATTAGCCTTTACAGTTTCGTTCTCAAAGAACACATAGAGAGCCTCGAGGTTTTTAGAGATCGGCACCGACATATCAAGGGCACTGCGGAGTGCATCAAGACACTCCTGCGCCTTTATAAATGCTGCATTTGCCTTCATGTAGTCCTTGGTATCCTCAACACAGCTGACACCGATCGCAAGCTGACGCTCGATCTCACTGTAGAGCTTAATAACTACCTCAACAGGAGTCATGGTCTGTACAGACTGTTTCTTATATGCTGAATATGGATTTGCCATTACCAAACTCTTCCTTATATATTAATATGTTGTTGGTGTTCCGAGATAAGAAGTCAGATAGCTGGACTGGCTGTTCAAGTCGGACATCATAGACTCAAGGTTTGTAAACACGCTCCACCAATACTCCTCACGGGTCTCGTATCTTTCCTGCAGTTCGCTGATACGCTCACGGATGCTCTCCATCTGCTTGAAGATAGCATTATCGATAGCTGTAGTTCCACTTTCAAGACCAGCCTTTCTGATAAGAGAGCCTCTCTTATCAGCAGAGCCTGTAGAAAGTATTGCGCTGTCGATAGCAGAATCCATCTGCTTCATAATACCGTTCTCTTCATCAGTAAAGAGAGCAGTAACCGCATCGGGATCCTCAGAAAGGATCTTGTCGAGCTTGGTTTCATCAATCTCAAGCTTACCGTGATCCTCATAGTCGGTAGAGGTCTTGATACCGAGATTGTACAGACCGATCTTCTTACCATCGCCTACATCGACTGCATTGTAAAGTACAGTGCGCATCTTGGACATGATACCGGCTACTGTAGTATCATTGTAAATGATACCGATCTTAGCGGTCTCTTCCCATGTCTTGATCTCTTCCTCACTCATCGCTTCCTTCTCTGCATCAGTCAGAGGCTCGAAGCGGTTGTCGCTGGAATCAGTCTTGGGTGCTGTTCCGATGTAGTCATAGACCTCATCTATAAGAGTATTGTAATCCTCAACAAAGCCCTTGATGAGCTCCTTAACATCATCAGTGTTTCTGCTAAGATTTACTGTAAATGTCTCACCAACAGCTATATCATCGGTAAAGTTGAAAGTAGTGCCCTCAAGAGTATAGCTATTGTCGTTAAGATAGATCTCCTCACCGTCGATCTCGAGTATAGCATTGTGACCTAATGTAAAGTCAGCATCTGCGCCACTGATACCTAATGCGTCTGTAAGGTCGGATCCTTCTACCTCGATCAATCCCGAGCCGCCCATATCCTTTGCAGTAAGCGTAAAGCTGTTTGTCAATGAAGAATAACTCATAGTAACGCCTGCGCCGGACTTGTTAACTGCAGATACAAGATCGTTTACTGTAGCGTCTGCGCCGACATTGATCTCAACACCGTTTATCTTCATGGAGTAGCCGTCGTCACCTGCAGCTATGCCCATCTTTTCGAGCTTTGTGTTGTTGTTTATCTTGTTTGAAACTGTGCCCTTGGTAATACCAAATGTGCCACCCTCAATTGATGTGATGGAAAGGTCGGCCCCTGCACCATCTTTTTGGGCACTGATATATTTGTCAGTTACAGTGAAAGAAATACCTTCACCAGCGAAAGCAGACTTAAGTGCGGAATTCAGTGCGATCGCATTCTTGTCACGTGCTGCGTCAGCTGCGGAGTAAGAGTACTTGCTAAGCATTGCATCAGTTACACCTGCAGTGCTGCTAAGGCCACGATCTCTGCAGTATGCTGCAAGCTTCATCTGCTTAAACTCTTCAGCTGCATCCTTGCTGCTGTAATATGTGGAAGAAACACCTTCAAAGCTTACCTGCTTTGTAACACCGCCAACCTCAACTGCAAGTGTGTTTGTACCGGTTATAGCATTTGCAGGAGTATATAACACCTTGCTTGAAGGCTCTGTAAGGCCAAAGTTTCCGCTCTTCTCGGTAACCGATACATTGATATTACCGCCAACAAGGAAACCAACGCTGCCATCGTCATTCATCTCTGCCTGCAAGTACCACTCATATCCTGTATCGGGATCAACAACGCCATCACAATCTGCACCTGTCTTGCCTGAATAACCAAAAGTAGCTGCAAGAGAGGTGTTGAACTCGCTGAGCATCGTATCCTTCAGTGCCGCAGTATCAACAGAACCATCAGCTGCAATAGCAGTATCCGCTGTAAATGCAACAGTCTTTGTAACGCTGCCTACAGTGATATCCATAGCGAACTCGTAAGTCCTTGTTGCACCATCCTCGGAATCGGTAAACTTTGCGGAACTGATAGCCTTATCAAAATCCAGCACAAAATTCTCTGGCTGAATAGTACCACCCTTCAGTGTGGAAGCAGTTGCTGTCTGGTTTACCTTTACCTTGTATGTTCCGGCAACAGATGAGCTGCTTGTTGTGACACTGAAGCCTGTTGTGCTGCCGCTTGTAGATGTGATCTCCGGCTTATAGTTATTGAAAGTGGAAGGACTCATCATATAGCTGTCACGCTTCAGCACATCGAAATACTTGTTCTGGAAATCGGTGAGCTTCTTTGTGATATCTCTATATGCTTCCTGCTGCCACTGCAGTGTTGTAAGCTTTTTATTCTGATTATCGATCTTAGTCTGGTATGTAGTCATCATCGCTTCGATGATAGCTTCAGTATCAAGACCTGAATTCATACCACCCATACGAATAGGCTCTGACATAATATTAATCCTCCTGTTTGTGAGATTTCAAAAGCTGAGCGATAGCACTCTCAGATGCCTTAGCCGCCTGCTCATTATTCTGGCGGGCATATTTCAGCTCGCTTCTGATTATCTTGACCTCTTTCGGGGCATTGATTCCGATTTTGATCTTATCCTTGCCTATCTCAAGCACGGTGATCTCGATATTGTCTGCAATTATCAGGCTCTCGTCCTGCTTTCTTGTTACGACCAGCATATCAGACCTCCTCCGCATATACGGGGGCCTCAAACTCGTACTGCTCCATCAGCATCACCTGTGCGGCAATATTATCTCTTGTGTTAAGAACTATGGGGCATTTGAGATTAATAGTCGTCTTGCGGTAATCGTCAGGGACGATCGCAACTGCTATGCATCTATATGGAGTACTCTCATCAACCTTGATGAGATCCTGCTCTTCATCGGATATTTCAAACTTGTAATCGGGATAGATCTCCATAGGATCATATACTACAAAGCAAGGCTCCTTAGCCTCCACCGACTGTAGCCACATAGGAAACTTATTGTCTCCCAGAGGGCTTAGCAGTGTGTAACGCTTTGTGCTTTCAAATCCGATTATTCCTTCGGGGAAGGTGATGATAGTGCTGTCATCGATCTCGATCTCGCCGAAATCTCTTGTTAATATCTTCATATTGGTATTCCTTTCGGATGTTATCCCTTAGTATCAAGTATAGGGGGATCATAATTAGGATCTGAGGAACGGGGGAAGTAGATAGGCCCACCGATGTACTCAATCTCCACTCTGGGTCTGTCACGAACGATCAGTTCCACATTGCCAGGTACGAACTCCATTGGGAGCTGATTTACGATATCCCAGTCAAACTCCTGCGAACCCATCTGATAATCGATGCTGAGTTTGCCCTCATCGAAGGTTATATTAGCCCCCTCCTTAGGAAGGAACTCCATTATAGTCTCTATCGTTGCGCCTGCACGGGCATTCTGTATTGCCAGTTCAGATGAGGTCATGCCCCTAGCCAACTGATCTCCATCAGAGGCTACCTTTGCAGTTCCCTGGAATGCGATAGACCAACCCTCCTGAGCCTTCTGCGCCAGCATATCCGCATCTGTCATATTACCATAACCAAGGCTCTTTCTTGCCTCATATGTATCGATGTTGACTTTAAGCGGCTCTGCCTGCATGACGTATCCACCGTTTTTGGTAGTAATGTTTACCTTGGGTTGTCTATCCTCGGGATAATCAAATTTTGCATTAGTGATCTTAATTTCAATATTAATTGGAATCGTAGTAATCTGTATCAAATTACCGCTCATAACCAACACCTCCCGATGTAATTACCTTAATTAATTGATATAGTTGAATATACTATTAGGAACTACTGAGCTTGACATCTGCAAGCAAGCGTTATACAATGCCTCGTAAGTTTTGTACAATGTGATCTCGCTTTCAAGGTCAGTAGCCTCGATCTCCTCTTGACGCTCCTTGAGGTTCAATGTACGAGTATCGAACCTTGTGATATTGAACTGGATATACTCCTCATTATGGCCGAGGTCTGCGATCTCAAGCAGCAGGTTTTCAGTAGAATTTACGATCCTGTCTATGCAGGCATTTGCATACTCCATATCGCCCTCTCTCAGTGCTTTTGCAGCATCAAGAGTGATCTGAATGTAGTTGTTGGAATAGCTGGGATCGTTAGTAAAGCTCAGCTTATTCTTAGAGTCCTCGTTTGCACGGAGATAAACAACACCGTCACCGCAAGTGATCTCACCAAAATTATTGCCATCCTCGTCAGTCTTTACTGTCATCGTGGGGATATCATCATCGCCCTTGAACGCCAAATATGCGCTTCTGTTGAATGCCTCTGCAGTTTCTGCCAGAGTAGCTCCTGCAATAAATGTTACTGCCTCTTTTTTCTCATTAGCAAATACATTTATAGTATAGCTGTTGCCGGGTACAAGACCGTCAAGGGTAACTGTAGCGGTATTACCCTCGCAACCGCAGCCTGTTACATCTGCTCCATTGAAAGATATCTGCAATGCAGAAAGATCATTTATCGCCTGCGTTTTCTGATCAACCTGGATACCGATACCGATATCTATCAATACAGGATCAGAAAAAGGGAAACTGTCGCAATCCTGAAGTGCATTGACTGGCACACCATGATAAAGCACTGTAGAAATATGACCTGCATCATCATACTCCAGTGTGAAAGGAGTACCGCTGTTGCTTTCACCACCAAAAATAGCTCTTTCAGCACTATCGGTATTGAAGATAGACACCATCTCCTGCGCTTTTGTTTCCAACTGCTGTGCCAGGATCTGTCTGTCTACCTCTCCATCGAGAGTATCGTTACATCCGTAAACCAGAGTTTCACGTACCAGAGCCATCGTCTCAGAAATCTGCAGCATCGAGGTCTCTGCCTCAGTATAAAACTTATCTGCAACCTTGAGGTTCTCCACATACTGTTCTGCATCATAGAGAGCCTTTCTTATGTTCAGCGCCTTAGCAGCCTTAAGAGGAGACTCGCTTGCACGAGTAAACTGTCTACCTGTGAAGACTTTTTTCTCGGAGTTAAATTTATTTGTAGCAAGCCGCTTCAGATTACGGTCGTAATTACGAAGCAGCGTCGAGTTAGCTATTCTCATACTGTCTTGCTCCTTTCAGTATTAGAGTCCCACACGACCGGTACCGTTGATAAGCTTTTCAAGGCACTCATCGAGGGTCGTAAGCATTCTTGAGGAGGCACTGTACCATTTCTGATAGTTCAGCATATTTATGCCTTCCTCATCCATCTGCACACCCGAGACCTCATCACGGGCATCAAGCAACGTATCTACAGTTACAACGGCAGCATCATAGCGGCTGGTATCGTAGCTTATCGTCTGCGCAAGACGGTTACTGATAAATGCGATATAGTCGTACATATCGCCTTGGAAGTCATTGGCATTTCCAAACTTCAAGCTGGTATTTTCAAACTGGGAGAGCAGATAGATGACATTTGTGTTCTGAAGAGTGACCTTGCCATCTTCGCCTGTAATTTCGTCGAAACCATAGCTGTAAAGACCTGTCATAGGATCAAGTGTGCGTACCTGACCTATCATTGTAGGATCCTCAAGCCATATATCAGATACCTGAATGTTGCCTGCTGTTATAACTGCATCCTCTGGGATAGGTACAAACAATCTTCTGCTCGGATCCTGATCCGCACCGTTTGCCTCGTTCAATGTTTTGGCGAGCGTATTTGCAAACTCGTTAATTGCGGACTTGAAGTATGCAATACCATACTGGCCGTTCTGATGACCCGTAGCATATACACCGTTGCCGTTCAGCATATCGATATAGCTCTTGAAAAGACCACTCTGTACATTCAGTTCCTCACCTGTCTGATAATGGATGATAGCCTGCCCATTATCCTCATAATCCTCCATGATAAGGTGATTTACCTTAAACAGGTTGCCGTCAACTATGTTTATACCGCCCATATCCACGCTGTAGGAGCCGTTAGTATTTTTGGTTACGGAAATATCGCCGTAATTCGCCAACTCGTCGATATAAAGGTTCATCTGATCATACAGCTCATTGGGTCCGTACTCCTCAGGGTAGTTGATAAGCTCTTTAACGATACGGTCGTTAAGGAGGTTCATATCCTCCAACAGATTGTTGATATAGGATACAGTATCCTCCAGTTCGGAAACATATGTTGTCTCGACCTGCTTGAGCTGAACATCATATGTATTCAACAGTCTTACAAGGCTGACTGCCGAGTTGCAGGCGATACTGGCAACCTCAGTACTATCAGGCTTCTCAACGGAATAATCCTGCAGTGCCCTGAAGAAATTCTCAGTGAACAGCTGCAAGCCATCGGTATCGATGTTATCAAGCGTATCCTCTATCTCGGAGAGGATAGTTACTGTCTTTTCGGTTTCAGCCTCGATAGCGATATTCTCACGGTAACGCTTGTCAATGTAGATATCTCTCATCTGTCCAACGCCATAAGCGTTTACGCCCTGACCATTGAGAGAAAGGCTGTTAGTCTGAGAGCACCAGCGCAAACTCTGATTGCCCGATACATACATAGCGTAAAGATCTACACGCTGTCTGGTGTATCCGACAGTGTTCGTATTAGACAGGTTGTTGCCTGTTATATCAAGGCTCTTCTGCGCCACCTGAAGGGTGCGCTTCTGAGTTTCAAATCCTAAGAAAGTGGGACGCATATATTTTCCTCCTAAACTTTTCTGATAACCTGTGCGGACGACCCACGGGCCACCTTAGATGCACTCTTATCATAGGTTTCGGGCTTGTTGAGGATGCCCGCTTGTTTTACGAACTGCTCCTGATTATCAAGCTTTCGTTTTACTATCTCGTTCGTCTGCTCGTTCATCTCACGGATGTTGTCAATAAGCTCTATGAACTGCTGAGACAACAGCTTCATCTTCGATTTGTATTCATCGGGAGCCTCTTCAATAAGCTCCTGCAGCTTTTTATCCTTGATGCCAAGACCCTCAAACAGTGCAAGACGCTTATTTTCAAGCGACTGACTCTTCATGACGAATGCCTGCTCCTCATTGAGTGAATTGGTAAGCCAATCAAGATCATCCTGAAGTATCTTTGTGTGCTTTTTCATCAAAAAAACAGTCAGTTCACGATAAAAATCACAATCGATCTCCAGACACTTGATGACCGCCTCGGTAGTCCTAACATCCATGACCGTCACCCTAAGAACAGATAACCAGCCAGCTCAGCTGCGGAAAGACCGCCCTGCTCTGTCAGTTCCTTGGCATTTGCAAGCTCCTGAGCTGTTGCGTCAGCCTTGATCTCAGCAGCGATGCCGTTCTTTGCGGCCTGCAGTGCTTTATCGAAACCGAACTCTACTCGGTCAGTGTTCTTAACAGTAGCGGAGGCATCTGTCTTCTTCATCTTGCCTGTGCTTTGAGCCTTATAGGCGGAGATCACGCCATTAATTCTTTTTATTTCCATAAGCTACCTCCTGATAGAAATTTGGGCACACTATACCCTACATATAATATATCGGCAGAACAGCTGAAATCTTTAGCATTTTGCGACATTTTCATCAACTTTTTTCAGCATTTTTTGTTTATTGGCTCAACTAAAAATACCGCACAGGATATGACCGATAAACGGTCGCTCCAATGCGGTATCTTTTCTAATCAAGCAAGCGGAATAGCAGGACAAGTGCCTATAATATATCCATCACCCGAAACACCTGCCATAGAATGATTCCATGTAAAAGTAGACGGAAAATCTCCATTAACGAGCGTTGGATAATGGGTACCCTCGATCAGACCTGTAGCGAACTCATCACAATATGCTACAGCCATGCACTTGCCGCCTCTAAGCGATACTACGATAGATGCATTATACACATCACGAAGCGAATGCGCCAGATTTATCGCAAGTAACTCACATGCATCGGTAACACCGACCTTAGTTGAGCTTAGATTGCCTGTTCCCGAATTCCATGTAATGCCTGCACCTGCATCGAAGTTACCTGAACCCACTGCAGTTACAGTCCAATCACCCTGAGATACCGTTATGATCAGCTTTTCGATGTTGCTTGGAGTGACAAACATACCATAGCCTGCAGTATCTGCGTTGGTCATAAAAATGTCAACCTGCTTTTGGATGCCTGCAGCGGTGGAGTTGGATGATGCAACCTCAGATGAAGTCACAACATTCACCATTGTCGGCACAAGTATGGCCGCCAGCACACCGATGATAGCAATTACAACGATGATCTCAACAAGCGTAAAACCCTTTGCTTTGCATATCCTTCTTTTCATAATTACCTCCCATACCAACTTTGAAAAAAGAGCCGCACTTCAAACTCAAGTGCGGCTCTTAAGCTGCATTGTTATACCAATGTTCCGTCTGGTGCTTTACCGTCTTTGCTTCCACCGTAAGCTAAACTTCCATCAAGTCCGCAAATGTAAGTTGAAATATCTCCGATAAATCTATATCCTTCGGCTGTCTTATATTTCTCGCTGCTACAAGTGCCGGCAATGAGTCCATTGTTGAGCACACCAAAGTCAACAAACATCAAATCGGACTGGGTTGCAGAAAGACGGCCCTCAACATAGTTTGTACAAAGCACCTTCAGATTGTGATAGCTATCCTCGTATATTACTGCATAATAGAAGCCTTCATTTGCCTGATTGATGATCTCGCCGAGATCAGCCTCAAGAAGGCGCTCAAGCTCATTGGTAGCGCTGTTATTAGTTTCAGCAGCTGCGATAAGAGCCTGATACGAATCACTAGCGTGCACATACTGAATACCACGATCAACCTTTACCTCAAGATAAAGATAGGATATCGTGTTTGCACCCGTGCTACTGTCAAATGCAAGCCTGTTGCCATAATTAACAGGGTCATACTTCATTAGGCCTGTCTGCGACTGCATTTTTGGCGACAGATGGTAGTCTGTAGTCTGATAGCGTGTCACAGTATACTGCAGCGCAGTATAGAAATCATTGGCATAGATATTGGCGGACTGCACCCTGGCATCATCATTGCTGAAAAGCGGGATTGTGATGGCAGCCAGCACACCGATTATTGTGATAACGATAATAAGTTCCACCATTGTGAAGCCCTTATTTGCTTTTTTGGTCTGCAGATACTTTATCATATCAATAACCTCCTCAAAGTAGGCATTTTTCTTGCTTGAACCGAGAGCCTGCGCTCGTGGCATAAGCAAAAAAACTGCAAACAGATACATAACACAATTCCCCGACGGCTTGCGCCGCCGAGGAACATTTGTGTTAAGTTTTAGCTTTCAGCTATGTACTCTCAACTAATTATGCGAGAGGCAGAGCGGGAGCTGTACCAACAGTCATACCACCGGAAGTGATACCAGCTGTGGAATCATCCCAAGAGAATGTCTCAGCCTGGAAATCAGTGAGTGCAGGGGGGTTAGCGATACCACCGAATGTAGCAGAGTCCTCGCAGTACAGAGCGTAGAGGCACTTGCCACCCTCGATGTAAGCCCAACCGGAAGCGTTCTTAGCGGAGGGGAACAGATCAGCGAGAGTGATAGCGAGCAGATCCTCAGCATTTGTTACACCAGCCTTGGTGTCGCCTGCGGAACCGGAACCGGAACCGGACCAGGAGATTGTAGAGCCAGTCTTGAATGCGCCGGAGTTGCCGTTTGTGATTGTCCAAACGCCATTAGCATCGATGTCGATCTCGAGCTCAGCAGTGTTTGCGGCACCCTTGAGAGCGCCGTAGCCAGCAGTATCAGCATTGGTAAGGAAAGTATCAATGTTGTTCTTGATGGATGCTGCTGTAGAGTTGAGAGATGTTACCTGAGAAGAGGTAACGTAACCCAGCATTGTGGGAACGAGGATAGCTGCGAGTACGCCGATGATAGCGATTACTACGATCAGCTCAACGAGGGTAAAACCCTTCTTAGCCTTGAGGGCCTGAAGCTTCTTTATCATGATAAAGACCTCCTATAAAAAATTTTTTATGTCCAACCCCAGCGGGGCTAGATCCTAAGTAGGGGTGACCGACAGGGTCACGAATAATCAACAGATGTCTTTCTGTTGTGTCTTAATTATAACGCATACCTTTCAAAATTGCAATAGTTTTTGCAAATATTTTTTCCCAAAATTGCAAAATCGTCGATTTTAGATATAAATCAAAATATCGTTTTGTGCATATTAACCTAAGTCAACTTATTTAAGTAAACCTTTACAGCTATTTTGCTAAGGAAAATTCGTTATTCGTCAAAATGTATGCCTGTTTTTCAGCAAAGCAATCACATCATGTCAAGGTAACGCTTATACTCATTAGGATCCTGACAACGGCTGCGTGCAACCTCGTCAGTAATCTTACCCATACGCACAAGTCTTGCGAGATCCTGGTCAAGGGTGAACATTCCGTTCTTCTTACCTGTAGCAATTGCAGTAGGAACCTGGAATATCTTACCTTCACGGATCATTGCGCAGATAGCATCAGTTGCTGCGAGGATCTCCAGCGCAGCACATCTACCCTTGCCATCAGCTGTAGGAACGAGGGTCTGGGAGATGATACCAACGATAGAGTTGGCGAGCTGAGATCTGATCTGACCCTGAGAATGGGGCGGATATACGTCAATGATACGGTCGATGGTTTCAGCAGCACCTGTAGTATGCAGTGTTGAGAACACCAAGTGTCCTGTTTCTGCGGCGGTTACTGCGGCATTGATAGTCTCAAAGTCACGCATCTCACCTACGAGGATAACATCGGGGTCCTCACGGAGTGCAGCACGGAGAGAGCCTGCAAAGCTGTCAACGTCCTGACCGATCTCACGCTGGTTTACCATAGACTGCTTATGTGTATGGAGATACTCGATAGGATCCTCAACAGTGATGATATGACAGTTCTTCTGACGGTTGATATGGTCGATCATCGCTGCCAGAGTTGTGGATTTACCAGAACCTGTAGGTCCTGTTACCAGAACCAGACCACGGGGAGCCATAGCGAACTCACCAAGAGTTGCAGGCAAGCTAAGGTCAGCAAGAGTAGGAATATCGTTACGCAGCAGACGGAGTGCAACAGCATGATAGCCTCTCTGTCTGTACACGTTAACTCTGTGACGGTAGCCGCTTGTAGATACGTACGAAAAGTCGGTATCGAGGCCCTTTGAAATCTGGCTCTTGTGCTTGATTGAGGTGATCTGGTTGATGATGTTAACAATGATCGGCTCTGTGCAGTCTGGATAGCCGCTCAGCTTTCTGATGGAACCGTGCAGACGCACTACAGGAGGCAGACCTGCTGTAAAGTGCAAGTCTGAACATCCCAGCTCACGAGCCTCATCAAGTATCTTGTTAATATCCATTATATTGTTGTTACCTTCCACAATATACTCTCCTATCTGAAAATTATTTTAGATTACGATTTTATAATAACAAACAGCATCCTGTCTGTATATTAAACAGTATATGTAGCCTTTACAAGCTCTTCCATAGTGGTTCTGCCTGCAAGCACCATCTCGGTTACGTTGTCACGCAGCAGTCTTGTGCCGTTCTTCTTTGCCTGCTCACCGATCTCCTCAGCGGTTGCACCTGCGGAGATAAGCTCCTTGATATCGTTTGATGTAACGATGATCTCATGGATAGCTGTACGTCCTGCGTGTCCTGTATTTCTGCACTTCTTGCAGCCGCCTTTGCGGGGACGATATATCTCAACGGGCTCAGTCTTACCTACAAGGCGAAGATCTGCTTCATCTGTAAGTAAGTATTTCTCCTTGCACTCGTTGCAAAGCAGCTTAACAAGACGCTGTGCGATGATTCCTACTACAGAAGATGCTACCATGTAAGGCGCAACGCCCATATCTACCAGACGTACAATCGTGGAAGCCGCATCGTTTGTATGCAGTGTTGAAAGAACAAAGTGTCCTGTGATAGCTGCACGGATAGCGATATCTGCTGTTTCACCGTCACGGATCTCACCGACCATTATGATATCAGGGTCCTGACGGAGGATGGAACGCAGTGCCGCAGCGAATGTCATACCAGCCTTATCATTGATCTGACACTGGTTAACACCATCGATACGCTTCTCAACAGGATCCTCAACAGTTACGATGTTAACATTTGGCTGAGAAAGCTCACCAAGTGTAGCATATAGTGTTGTAGACTTACCTGAACCCGTAGGGCCTGTAACCAGCATAACTCCGTTAGGACAGCGGATGATCTGCTTGTACATTTCATAGTTGTAGTCGGTCATACCGAGGTCAGTGATCTTTCTTGCCTTTTCATCAGCAGAGGACAGCAGACGGATAACGCATTTCTCACCCCATACGCAAGGGATGGTAGATACACGGAAGTCCTGCTGTACGCCGTCAATGATCATACTGTAACGGCCATCCAGAGGAATTCTCTTCTCGGCAATGTTCATACCGCCGAGGATCTTGATACGGGTGATGATAGAGTTATGGAATGCTATCGGAACCTTCATCTCCTGCTCGACCAGTTCACCATCCATTCTGAAACGGATCCTTGTTCTGGTCTTAAATGCCTCGATATGAATATCTGTCGCTTTAAGGCGGAATGCTGTTTCTGCCATCATGTTAACAAGCTTAACGATAGGAGCATTATCAACACGCTCAGACTCGGTTTCTGTAACACCCTGTGTAGGTACTTCAGCCTCGCTGTTGAGGTCGTTAACGGCCTTATCAACAGACTGCTTGGAGTAGAACTTGCTGATAGCTTCGTTGATTGCTGTCTTGGTGGAGATCTGGTGAACGATCTCCATACCTGTCTTAAGCTTCAACTCATCGTAGATATTGAAGAAGGTGATGGGATCGTGTGTAGCAACGAGGAGCCTATTATTAGCATAACCGAATGCGATGATAAGCTTCTCCTTAGCGATATCTTCGGGTATCTTCATAACGGCCTCTGTATTAACCTGCACAGAGGACAGATCCACAAAAGGAACCTTCAATCTGATCGACAGTGCCTGTGCAAGCTGCGTCTCAGATACGAAGCCCATCTCAAGCATGATGTCACCGAGCATTTTGCCCTCAGACGTTTTCTGCTTTTCAAGAGCCTCATCAAGTTGTCGTTCGCTGATAAATCCGTTTTCTACAAGGATCTTACCGATTGGTAGATTTTTAATAGGTGGTGCCATTTGATTGAATCTTCCTTTCGTGCTGATTGTGCGCTAAGCACATATAAAAAGCGTTGCCGCTAAATATACTTATTATAAATAATTCTTGCAAAACAGACACATTTGTGCTAAAATAAATGTATCTTACAGAAGGGAGTCATAAGTATGACAAATCTTACAATGTATATTGTTATCTGCGTGTTTGTTTTCATCTTCGGTTCAGTCATCGGTAGCTTTCTGAACGTAGTGATTCTACGCACGCCCCTAAAGCAATCGATCATTACCGAGCCTTCCCACTGCTTTTCCTGCGGAAATCGTCTGAAATGGTACGATATGTTCCCAATTTTCAGCTGGCTCATCCTGAGAGGAAAATGCCGTTTCTGCAAAGCCAAGATATCACCAAGATATATGATATTCGAAGCTATCACTGCAGTGCTGTATCTGCTGGCATTCATCTGTCACGGCTTCAGCTGGAGATTTGCTGTTGCGATCGTCCTCTTCCCGATACTCGTAGTTGTCAGCGGAATTGATATCGATCACTTTCAGATACCCTACTGGTGCAGTGCTGTAGTTGCAGTGCTTGGAATAGTGGCTTTCTTCCTCTTTCCCGAAGTCGTATGGTATGAGCGCCTTATAGCTCTTGGAGTTGTAGGCATCGTATTCTTCATCCTTGTTCTCATCGGTGGAATGGGTGGTGGCGATATGCAGCTGATGCTGGGAGCATCACTGTTACTTGGTTACAACGTGTTCCCTGCACTTCTCATCGGAATAGTACTCGGTGCGATATATGGAAGCATCAAAAAGCTGCGTGACCGCAAGATTGAAAAAGAAACCTCCGAAAAGATCAAAAAGATCGTCGAAGATTGGTATCAAGAGCAGCTTGATCGTGATATCGGCTACGTTAAGGATGACTGCGACGACATCATCGTAGGCAGCATCAGCGACGGAAACCCCGACATAGAATGGGAATTCCTCGAAGAAAAGGCTTGGCAAGGAATCCCTGACAAGAGCGAACTCACCAAGGCTCTCCGTGAAAATATCAGCGATGAGCGAGAGGGTGGCTTCAAGATATTCATTAAAGAAGATCAGATAACAAAAGTGAAGTATTCTCGCCACATGGTTTTCGGACCATTCCTCGCAATCGGAATTGCGACAAGCTGGCTGGTGGGAGATATCATAATAAACTGGTACATACAGTTTCTTTAATAAGCTGGCTCTGACAAGTAGGCGGCTTGCCGCATATTTATCACAAACAGCTTAATAAATCACTCGGGGCGGGCATTCCGCCCCGAGCATTTTATTATTAATATTAAGCAGTCACATGCTTTCTTGCAACATAGAAGATATAGATGTTTTCATCAACACCCGTACCTCCGAGATCAGTAGTCTGATATGTTGTAAATTTACGCTCAGAATTGATCTCAAGGCTCTTCATATTGTTGAATTCCAATGTGCCTCTACCTGAAAACAGCATTGTAGAAACGCCGAATTGCAGATTTCCTGTGCTTGCATCTGCGACACCAGGCTCGTCGTATATTTTAATCTCATACGTGTAACCGGGGTGCATAACATCCTTAGGTGTTGTAGCTGGATTATTATCACCATCGTTGTTGAGGTCATACTCAAGGCGTGTAAATGCCACATTCGCATACATTTTCTCATACAAGCTGGCACTGAACACCGGCGTAGATAGCGAATTATCGATCATATAATGAGTTGTATCGACTGTTTCGCTGGATAGAATGTATTTGTAAGCAGGCAAGCCAGTATCGCTGTTACGGGGATTTGTATCCTCCTTATATCTCAGCGACAAGCAGCGGAGCTCAAGGCTCTTACCTGCGCCTGAAGGTCCAGCAACAGAATCGATAACTAGCTGCTTCATGGCTGCAAACTCGGGATCCGAATAAAGCGCACTGGTTGCACTTCCAAGATCCGAATCTGATACACCTGTAAAGATCTTCACATACATTGATGTCTTCATCGTTTTAGAGATATACTGCTGCATGGTCGTTGCGATCCTGTCAGCACGTTCTATCTCTAAATTGCTGTCCACATTCTGGAAGATGGGTGCCATAAAAAACATAATACCAACAATAAGCACACCCAGCAATACTGTAGAAACGATGACCTCGACCAGCGTATATCCCTTGGTGTTGCGAAGCGTGAATAAACGTTTTAGATATTTTTTCATGCTCGATCACCCTGTCTTTTCGGTCTTATTATACTCGTATGCGCCATAAATGTTGCTGTACGTTTTACCTGCCTCATCAATCACTGGGAAAGTCGTATACTTGTAGCCAGTGGTGGTATACGCTGTTGCATTTGAACCAAAAGATGCAGCCGTAAGCTGAGGATCTCCATCAAGTACAACATAGAATGTTGTAAGCTTAGCACCATCAAGATCATATCCACCTGTATCGCCAAAAGGCGCTGCAATACGAATGATGCTGCTGCTCGTCTGCTCTACCTTATAGCGGTTGTTTGTATCCTCCTTAGAGGGAGTGTGATCCTTCACCGACTTAAAGCAAGCAGTTATCTGATCCATAGTAGCTGTACCAAGGCTAAGACCACCAAGGTTTACATAACCGTAATCAAGGATAGCGACATCCTTTGGAATGTCGTAAACGTAGGTCTTTCCATCATCCTCAGTTACATCCATAGTTGTTGTGTTGTTGTTATCCGCAAAACGGATTCTGTATTGCAGATAAGGAACATCTTCCTTTGGTACTGTACCACCAACATTTTCATTAGATTTTCCATGTGCAGAGCACTGAATGATATATCTGCTTCTGCCTGCCACAGTATAAGATGTGTCCTTTACTACATTATTGATAAGGATGTATTCAAGATTCTTACTGCCAGAAAGCCTTGTGTCAACACGTGATGTCTGATTATTGCCCAGAGGTGAATTCGCAGGATCATCAGATGGCTGAGGCTGATCATTTGAATCGTTGTAATCTACGCCCTTACCAACAAAGTAGTTGATACCATACTGCTCATCATAACCAATAGGATCAATATCAGTTTTATTGGCTGTATTATAGTCATTATAATAAGACAGGGGTGTATTGCGAGTAGCATACTCGATATCGATCTTTCCGGCATTAGCTGAACTGAAATCAAGTGATATAAAATTACCAGTTGAAGGATCAGTCGAAAGATACTTATCGGCATCAGTTATAAAATGCTCTGTCAGATACAACGACTGTGCCTCAATCTCGGCAGCGTAATCATCATTTGATGCACGCTGCGCAACAGTGAGTCGAACCATAGTCATGATCATAGAAGCCATAATTGCAAAGATAGCAAATGCAACTATGATCTCAATAAGCGTAAAACCGCTCTTGTTAGAAAACAATCTTTTCATAGCACATCTCCTTTGCAATTAATGGCAGATAAGCTTGATCTTCCAGCTCTTGGTCGACTGTCCCTGAAGAGCCTTCAATCTGTTGTTAGCACTCATAAGGTCAGTGGGGAGCTGCTCAGGATAGCATGTAAGGAACGACATTGAGTCCTCAAGAATATAATCGGAAACGATCATACCTCCGCAGAATCTTACATATCCTCCACCCTGATTGTTACCGTATGCCTTGAATGTCATATACGGCGCATAGATAAAGCCAAAGAAGCCGTTCTGCATGATGCCAACACCATCTAGTCTTTGAGAAAGACGGATATCAGCACTCTCATCGCAGGATACCAGGAATATATTGGTCGTAGGATAGTCGAAAACTGTATTGCCTTCATCATCAGTATACTCGATGAGTGACTTCTCGTTACCAGTCAAGCTTGCAACTGCGGCATCTACGGCTTTTCTGTCAACACGGTTAGCACACAAACCATAGTACTTACCGCTGTTTGTCTTCTTGGGCTCACTGCCTGACTGACAGGTCTCGCAGTATGTGTATTCATACTCATGCTCTTCGCATCTGATAAGTCTGAGCTTTGCCTTGTTGCAATCAGGTGTTGTACACTCCTGTGTGCTGTAACCTACCTGATAATTACAATCGGTACAACTCTCAGTGCAGGAATGAATAAAACTTGCTGTTTTAGCCGCTGTTGTTCCCGAAAGAATGCCTGAAGATTCGTATACAGCACCATTAGGGTTGCTTGCATTAGGTGTATACTTACCGCCCAGAAGAACAAACCATGTTTCATGCATGAACAGCACGTTATCCATATCCTGATATGCACATCCATCGGGAATGTCGACAACTACACTGCCCTTACCTCTTACGATAATGGACATATCTATCGAAGAGTTATGATCCTGATGAGGGTACCACGAGAAGGAATCAAGGTCATTATTGACATCGGGAAGATAATCACGATTAGGCTGTACCCTAATGATATACTGGTTCATGGGATCATCGCCAGTGTCGATAACAAGAGCAAGATCATTTACACTGCCAATATCGCCAGTGAACTCATTTGTTACATCCTCGATAACTACAGCCGTATAGGTGAGAGAGTCACCGTTAGCATAGTAACCAGGAATAGTTTTGGGATTCCACTCAAGGTACTGCGTATAAGTGCCTGCTGGAACAGTGTAACCATCAACAACAATGTCTGTCTGACCAATGTTAAAGTTGATCTTGGTCTCCTTGTAACCAGATGCAGACTTGTTCAGTTCCTTAATATAGTCAGATTCTGTTTCCCTAGCATCATTCAGTTCCCACTTATAGTAAGGAATAGTCGCAGTAAGGGTTTCCAGTTCAGTCATGAACTCGGTAGGAGTCATGTATGTGGTATCAGTAAGATCCCACTTCAAAGGAGTGAAGCTGTCCCACTGCTCCTTAAGGGTAACAGTGTTATTTGGGGAATCTGTCTGATAAATAACGTGACCTACGGAACCAAGATAGAGACCTGCCTTATCTACGATAATATCACCATCAACGTGGAAGGTAACGTTTGTAGTACCGGATGTGGAGTTGATATGCAGATCACCGAGGACATAAACATCACAGTTTTTCGGCATACCGGAACCATTAAGCCACATATCGCCGCCGACTAATATCCTGCCCTTGTCGCTACCATAGCCCAGATCCAATGTCTGAGCAGCATTATAGCTGAATCTATTTCTGATAGCCCATGTAACAGGCTCATCGCAAGGAACACCGTCGATATACTGCAGGTCAAGAGAACCGCCTGCTGTTACATTGCCACCGATCTTCAGCTGCATGCTGTGATACGCACCGATGATAGCATTCTCATTATCAAAGAATACATCAGTAAGGAACTCACCACCATCAAGGTATACGTCATTAGGAACATAACCAGTGGAGGTAAAGATGTTATTCATGTTAGTATTCGGGGGCTCTGCGGTGTTGAGAACAATTGACATATAGCTATGTGTTGTTTCGATAACGCCGTTTACGGATGTAGTTACAGCAATATCGTAAATGAGTGCTTTGCCCTCAGGCTCGCACTTAGTGATCGTTACAGTATATGCACCGATCTGATTCTGATCCTCAACATAAGTAAGGTTTCCGTCATTAAAAGCGAGGAATCCATTTGCGCCGTCATTGGCACCGGTAACAGGATCAACTGTACCGGTAGAAATAGAGTCACCGACATTCTGCAGCCCGAGCATCGCATCTAAAACGGACTGAGACACGCCAGGCTGACCTGTCTGCTTAGTGGAAAGTGCTCCGCCAGAACCAAGAGAAGCATATATCGTATCCGAAATGGAGATTGCAGAACGATATGCCTGCTCCTGATTGAACACCTTGTACTGTACTGCCCTTGAAGATACTACAGAGAAATACATCGCCATAACGAGTACCATCAGAGCAGTCATCGTGCTCAAAACCATAAATAATGCACTACCACGATTGCCTAGGTATTTTCTGAACCTATGCTTCATAATGCACCTCCTATCGGCATCACGCCGATGCAGTTGTGGGGTTCAATATTGAATCCCAAATTTGTCAAAAGTAGTTATTATCCGTAAATACCAGTTCAAACCCGCTGGAATTTCCCCCTGCGGGTTCGACTGATAACGAATTTAGAATACGATAGCGTCCTGAGCCTTCAGCTGATCTGTAGGATCCTGCATGCGCTCAACGCTGAAGAAAGTGAGAGAAAGCTCAGTGCTGTAGATGTAGTCGGAAACTTCAAGCTCCTTCTGATCTTCCTTCTCTGCTTCCTCACTGATAATACCGTTCGGAACTGTCATATTGAAGTTCTTATACAGCTCAGTAATGCCCTTCTTCTCGATCTCGATCTGCTGCTCGGACATTGCATCCTCATACTCAGCGGTAACAAGGGGATACTCAATAGCAATACCGTTGATCATGATAGCCTTTCTTGTAGGGGTACCATTTTCATCCTTAATATAGCTGTTGACCTCATCACAGAACTTGATAAGCTCAGCAGGATCGATCGCTGTCACTACGAAAGTGATCGTTGTAGAACCAACTGTCTGAGAAGTGCCAAGTGTGCTCTGCAGCAGCGCAAGTCTGTTAGCAGCAGCAGCCTCTTCCTCAGAAGGCTCAAGGCCCTGTGTAACGTAAGTCTTGAGGTCATATATTACCTCGTTCTCAACGAAATAGGAAGGAGCAAGTGTATAAGTTGTAGGCTCACCAATCGTTAAAGACTCAACGAGTACGTTTGCCTCACACTGATCAAGGAATGCTCTCATCTCATGGTCAGCCATATAGGGGCTGAGCTCCTCGAAGAACATATCAGCAAGGTCTTCACCCTCCTCATAAGCCTTCATAACCTGGATCCTGAGATCTTCCTTAGTTGCCTGCTTTGTCTGCTTATCGATAAGCTCTGCCTGCTTGTTGTCACGGGTAAGAGATGATGCGGAGATAGCCTCAAATCTTGGCACGATGAACAGCCAGATACCAAGACCTAAAATAACAATAATGGCAATTACGAGAATGCCTATACGTTCCTGTTTGCTAAGCTTCATTATTCAGCTACCTCCTCATTGGAATTGTTGTCAGGCTCGAGGTCTATTGTAGCGTTAGCCTCATCATTTCCGACCTTCATCAGCATGCTTACATCAAATGTGAAGTATGTATCAAATACTGTGTCGCCCTCGCTGGAGAGGTATACATAAGAGCCCCATTCATCAGAATTATTCTTTTCAAAGCCTTTATATTCAATGTTAGTAAAGTACGGATCGCCATACTGATCCTTGATGTTGTTTGTAACATACTCTACATACTTAGCAGGGATAGCAGAAGGATCTCCTACACACTTACCCATAAATGTAACATCGACCTCATAGCCCTTTATAGCAATATCTGCTACCTTGAGCTCCTGATCCTTCTCAAGTATTTCGCCGATAGGCTCCTCTACACGCTTGAATACATCGCTTGTAGTCTTAGGCATATAGTTGAACAGCAGCTGGGTCTGATTCATACTAGAGTTGTAGCTCTCAAAGCCTGAAAGCATAGCCTGACGGGAATCTACGATCGTCAGATCTGACTGGAGCTGAGGATCATCGATCTTCTGCTGGATCTGCTTTATCTCGCCCTTGATAGAGCCGTTGATGACCTCAAGAGCAGCACATGTACCTGCAACCAGTACAACGGCACCCAGACAGCAAGCACCCAACAGCATCCAATAGCCGTTAAGGCCCTTGGACTCCTTAGCAGAAGTTGCTTCCAGCAGGTTGATATGCTCAGTTTCCTTGTTTCTGTGGTAGATAGCACCGATAGCGTTTGCGTAGTGTGTGAAGTCAAAATCCTTCTGAGATACTATAGTATTAGGTCTTGTCAGCACATGACAAGGAATATTAAAGGAGGAGATAGCGTTCTCAAGCTCAATGAAGTTATCAATGTCGCCATAGAACATGATCTCTCTCAGAGGCTTTGCATTCTTACGGCTCTTGATAAACTGGATCATTCTGAACAGGTTATCATAAACCGCACGAGTTACATAGTCGGGAGCATTCTCATAATCCGAAGGATCGATATTGAAGAAGCGAGAGAATACCAGCTGATTATCCTCATACAGATTCATATTAAGGAAGCTCTTGTCGATCTGGATGAGCAGCATGGGCATTCTGTCAGCCATCTTAGGAGTATTTATGATAAGACGTGTAACAGAGTTATTGGATACATTTACTGCACGAAGGTTCAGACCGATGTGAGAGAACAGTCTTACATAGCCATCAACCAGACGCTGAGGGCAGGCTGTTGCGATAACCTTGATCTTCTTGTTCTTCTCTTCATCCTCTACCTCACCTGCGATGGTGTAGGAGATATTATACTCGTTGGATACGCCCATCTCAGACTGGATCATAGCCTCGATAGCCACTGTGTTTTTCAGGCTCTTGGGCTTATTGATGAGCAGCTCCTTATAAACGATGGAGCTTGATGTAATGGATACGATAGCATCCTTTTCCTTGATGTCCTTGGACTTGATGATATCGTTCAGGTCGGCAGCCACCATGGGTACATCAGTGATGTAACCGTTGGATACCATTCCGAGTGTCAGATCACGGATATCTGTATCCAGCACTCTGATTTTATTACCGCTGTGAATACCTCTTACGAGCTTTATTTGTCTGTCGGTAATATCGATTGAAAGCAATGCCTTAGCCATTTTGTTTCACCTCAATAATTATTTTCAGTTTATCCGCATTTCTGCGGTCAGTGCCCGACGGAGCACTCCGCCGAACACCTGTTATATGCCGTTTGTACAGCGTGCAAACCTCATTAGCCGAGATTTGTCATACCGCCATACAGCATGGGGAACAGTGCCGCAAGAACCAGACCGATAACAACACCCATGATGATGATCATCAAAGGTTCCATCAAGCCAACCAGCTTTTCGATTGCGGAGTCAGCTTCTTCGTCGTAATAATCGGCTGCCTTATTAAGGATGGTATCCAGCGTACCGGATTCCTCACCGACAAATATGATCGAGGTGAACATACCCTCGAATATTTCTGTTTTCTCAATTGCCTTGGACATGCTCTCACCGAGCTTGATATTGTCGATAGCTTCTGAAAAGCGGAGCTTTACATAAGTATTGCTGAGTACGGCAACAGACTTTTCGATACAGTCCACAAGCTGCAGACCCGATCCGTAAAGGTTAGCCATGTTTCTAGCGAAACGACCGGTGTAGATAGTACACATAAGCTTGCCAACCTTAGGCATCTTCAGCAGTATCTCATCTATCTTCAGCTTTGCAGCAGGTATCCTCAAGAGAACCCATATAACAGCAACTATACCTGCCACTACAGCAATGTATATGTACCAATAGTTTATCATCGAGTCAGAGATCGCCATCATCGCAGCTGACAGAGGAGTCATATCCTCAGGATTCATCATCGAGCCGAACTGCGGCAGGATCATCGTAAACATCAGGATAACTACCGCAATGATCAATACCAACAGTACCAGAGGATAGATCATAGCGCTCTTAACCTTGTTAGCTGTCTTGTTCGCATTAGCAAAGTGGTCAGATACACGGTTAAGGATCATATCCAGTGTACCCGAAGCCTCACCGGCAGCAACCATGCTGACAAACATATCCGGAAATACACCGGGCTTTGAATAAAGAACATCAGAGAAGGATTTACCTTTCTGTACTTCCTCATAGATATCGAGCAGAACTGCCTTTGCCTTTTTGTTCTCCTGCTGCTCCTGCAGGATGTTGAGCGATCTTACAAGAGAAAGACCCGCCGAGGTCATTGACGCAAGCTGACGTGCGATAAACGAAACCTCTTTGGTTTTGAACTTGTACTTGACATCAACAGCATCATGAGCACCGAGATCGGTGTACTTCATGATGTACAAGTTTCGTTCTTTCAGTTTTCTTTGCAGATCCTGGTAATCCTCAGCCGATTCCTTGCCTCTGACGGTCTTGCCCGAGACATCGGTGGCTACATATGAGAATTTTTTCACCGGATAACCTCCCATTCTCCAACAATGCCGATGCATTGCTCATTTTAAGCGGAAAAGGGCGCAATACCCCCTAAGCCCACTTTAGTACATAAATTATACCACAATTTTCACTTGATTTCAAGCGCAATTCGTTGTGAAAACGTTTTACAAATCAACATTTGTCGATTACAAGATGTAGAAATTAGCGGCTTACTTATGTGCATTTTAACTAATTAGCTAACTTTTTGCCATTGAGTATAACAACAAAAACCGCATCGTTATCCCACACAACACTCATATAGCTGCTTTGCGGTATCATCAATAAGTTCACACATTTCCAACTTTTTCAGCCATTTTTGCGGCAATGCCTCTGCTCCAAGATATGCTCCGATTATATTACCACATATTGCACCCGTACTGTCACTGTCTCCATTATGGTTCACTGCAAGACACATCGCATTGGCTGCGTTGTCATAGTGGCAAAGGGCGCAATACACACCTATAGCCAAAGCCTCCTCCGCTACCCAACCCTCGCCAAGCCGCCTGACCGCTACAATAGGGGCTGTATCGCCTGCTTCAAGCGTTCTTGCACTGTCAAGTGCCCTAAGTGTCTCCATACATCCATCGTAGTCCTTTAAAATATGTATAGCCACATCGAGTGCCCTGTCAAGATCGCTGCCATTTACAAGCTCTGCAATAATCGCACCCAGTGCACCACCTGCCAAATATCCCGTCGGATGCGTATGAGTGATAGCCGAAAATTCCGCTGCCATGCGAAACGCTTTCTCACTGTCATCCATAAAATACAAGCCGGCAGGTGCAACACGCATAACTCCACCGCATCCCTTGCTGTCGTTTATTTTGTTGATAGGTCTGCCGTAGTTGTGGTCTGCCGCCGAGCGGAGAGCGGAAAGGCAGGTATTTCCAGGTGCTCTGCGTGCAAACATACTGCCATACTGTAGCAGTTTAGATGCATACTTACTCTCCTTATCTAATACATCAGAATATAACCTGCTAGCTATACTTCCTGTCTGAGTATACAACCAACGCTGATACGCATAGAAAACATAGCTGGTATAGCTTGCTATCTCATCTTTACCACCAAGCTCATGTGCCCACATGATGCCTTCGGCAGTGAAAAGCGTCATCTGCGTATCATCAGATACAGGTGCTGCACCTATTTCTTTATCTACTTTAAGTTCAGTGATCCCGTTTTTGCCCCAGTGTTTGTTGATCTCTTCCTCCTGCATAAATTCAACAGGATAACCAAGAGCATCTCCAAGTGCGCCACCGAGCATACACCCCCTAAAACGCTCAAGCAACAATATCTCTTTCATCTGTCTTCACTCCTATTATACTATTATATTATAATATATTATAATCTTACCACACTAAACGCACAAAAACAAGTGCATTTCAAAAATATCTTGATTTTAAGCGGATTTTGTGGTATATTAATATTGATTGAGCCGTGCCTGCGGCATTATATTATCGCAAGGAGAATACTATGCTGGATAAAATTGCATTCAAGAACGATTTTAACGAATATCTTTCCGAAATCTGCGCTACAGGTTCAAAGCCCACTGCGCCTCAGCTTCATGATGCGCTTTCTCGTGCTGTAATGAAGCAAGCTGCTCCCCTTATGACGAAGTCAGCACCCAAAGGACGCTCTGCGAGCTATCTCTCTGCTGAATTTCTCGTTGGCCGTGCAGTATATAACAACCTTCTCTGTCTCGGCATACGTGATGAGGCTGAGGAGATACTCAACAGCGCAGGCGCAAGCCTCTGCGATTTGGAGGAAATAGAGGATGCCGCTCTCGGAAACGGCGGTCTCGGCAGACTTGCTGCCTGCTTCCTCGATAGCTCAGCAGCACTGAAAATGCCTGTAACAGGCTACGGCATCCGTTACAAGTATGGCCTGTTCAAGCAGAGCATCGTAGACGGCTTCCAGCACGAGGAGGCTGACAACTGGACAAAGTTCGGCGACCCCTGGAGCAAGCGTGCAGAGGCTGACAGCGTTATCATCCACTTTGCAACAGGCGATGTAAAGGCAGTGCCTTACGATATGCCCATTTTCGGTTACAAGAACAACTATGCGGTAACTCTTCGCCTTTGGCAGGCAGAGCCCGTAAACGATTTTGATTTTGATGCCTTCAACCGTCAGGATTATATGGCTGCCTGCCGTGATCAGGTAGAAGCAGAGAATATCTCCCGCACCCTCTACCCCAACGACGACGGCCGAAACGGCAAGCTGCTCCGCTTAAAGCAGGAGTATTTCTTCAGTGCAGCATCCCTTGCCGACCTCGTAAGAAAGCACCTCGCAGCAGGCAGAGATATCAAGGCATTCGCAGAGTACAACTCCGTACAGCTCAACGATACACATCCTACTATCGCTATTCCTGAGCTCATCCGTATCCTCACCACCGACCACAAGGTATCCTTTGAGGATGCTATGGAGATTGCAAAGAATACCTTCAACTACACCAACCACACCATTATGGCTGAGGCTCTCGAAAAGTGGGGGACCGACCTTATGGAGGAGCTGCTCCCTGAGATATATGCGTTCATCCTCCGCATCAACGAGGCATTTATCGCCGATATGTACCGTCGTGGTATGGATAAAAAGAAGATCGACCTTATGAAGCCCGTTTCCGGCGGAGTTGTTCATATGGCAAAGATGGCGATCTACTGCTCCAGCTATACTAACGGTGTTGCAAGGATCCACACCGAGATCCTCAAAAACGATGCCCTCCCCGAATGGTATGAGCTTTATCCCGAGCGTTTACAGAACAAGACGAACGGCATCACTCCCCGTCGCTGGATAGCACTCTGTAACCCTGAGCTTTCCGCAGAAATTACAAAGCTCCTCGGCAGCGAGGATTGGATAACCGACCTTACTCAGCTCAAAAAGCTGGAGAAACTGGCTGACGACAAGGCTCAGCTCGATAGATTCGCAGAGATAAAGTCCGCAAAGAAAAAGGCTCTTGCTGCTTATATCGCAGAGCACGAGGGCGTTCAGCTCGACGCTGACAGCATCTTCGACATTCAGATCAAGCGTCTGCACGAGTACAAGCGTCAGCTCCTCAATGCACTCAGCATCATGTATATCTACTTTGGCATCAAAGATGGCAGCATCAAGGATTTTTACCCTACAACCTTCATTTTCGGTGCAAAATCCGCTCCCGGCTACGCAAGGGCAAAGGCTATCATCAAGTATATCAATGAGATAGCAGATCTTGTAAACAACGACCCCGATATCAACGGCAAGATAAAGGTAGTATTCGTACAGAACTACAACGTATCCTACGCTGAAAAGCTGGTAACAGCCGCAGATGTTTCCGAGCAGATATCCACTGCAGGCACTGAGGCAAGCGGTACAGGCAATATGAAGTTTATGCTCAACGGCACAGTTACCCTCGGCACCTACGACGGCGCAAATGTTGAGATCGTCGAGGAGGCAGGCATGGAGAACAATTATATCTTCGGTGCAAGAGTGGAAGAGCTTGCAGAGATAATGCCTTCCTATGATCCCCGTAAGATCTACGCTGAGAACAAGAAGATCGCAAGAGTACTTGACACCCTTATTGACGGCACCTTCTCCGACGGTGGAAACGGTAGCTTCAGAGAGCTTTATTATGCACTTCTTGACGGCGCAAGTTGGCACGTGCCCGATCATTACTATCTGTTGGGTGACCTTGAGAGCTATGTAGAAGCTAAGCTCAAGACCAATGCTGATTACCGTGATGACCGCACTGGCTTTATGCGCAAATGCTGGATCAACATGAGCTGCAGTGGCAAGTTCAGTTCCGACAGAACTATCGAGGACTACTGCAAGGAGATCTGGAAGATCACTCAGGACTAATGTTCATAAAATTGGCAGCCGCATCAAAAGCATAAGGTGTGGCTGCTTGTCTTTTTGTGCAAAAAGCTGTAATAAAAACGCTTGACAAGATCGGTCAATTCTGATATAATAACATAGTTAGGCAGACCATGCCTACCCCTTTCTCATGCATAGGGCATGGGATATAATCCAAAAGGAGGTGCTTTATAATGGCAAAGATTACAGAAAAGTATGAGGCAATAATCGTCTTCTCCATGAAGAAGGAAGAGGATCAGATTAAGGCTCTTGTAGAAAAGTTCTCTAACCTTATCAAGGATAACGGAACTCTCACTGACGTAGACGAGTGGGGCAAGAGAAAGCTCGCATACGAGATCAACTATGAGTCCGAAGGTTACTATGTACTGTATCACTTCGAGTCCAAGCCTGATTTCCCCGCTGAGCTTGAGCGTATCATCAACATTACTGACGGCGTTCTGCGTTCCATCGTAGTTCTCGCACAGTAATAACAGCAGATTATCATATAAGGAGGTTCTCGTATGTATAACAAGGTTATCTTAATGGGCAGGATCACACACGACCTGGAGCTGAAGACTATTCCGTCCGGCGCTAGTGTATGCACATTTAGTATCGCAGTTGACAGACGCTTCCAGACCAAGGGCGAAGAGAAGAAGACTGATTTCTTCAACATCGTTGCATGGCGTCAGCAGGCTGAGTTTGTTACCCGCTACTTCTCTAAGGGAAGATCGATATTAGTCGAGGGCGAGCTGCAGACACGTTCTTATGTAGATAAGGACGGCAAAAACGTACGAGTTACCGAGATAATCGCTGACCGCCTTTCTTTCACAGGCGAAGCAAAGCAGAGCGGCGCTTACACCGATACCTACGGCAGCGCACCTGCACCGTCTGCTCCCCCTGCACAGCAGGCAGCTCCTGCAGCTGCAGCTTCTGCGAGCGATTTTGCTCCTGCAGGCTCAGACGACGATTACCCGTTCTAAAATTCCGTTATTTCCAATACGATAAGGAGGTTCAGTATCATGGCTGAAAAGTTTGAAAAGTCTTCTCATCCCGTAAAGCGTGCCAGAAAAAAGGTATGCCAGTTCTGCGTTGAGAGAACAGAGTTCATTGATTATAAGAATGTTGATAAGCTCAAGAAGTGCATGACAGAGCGTGCTAAGATTCTTCCCAGAAGAGTTACAGGCTGCTGCGCATACCACCAGAGAGAGCTGACAACAGCTATCAAGAGAGCTAGACAGGTTGCCCTCATCCCCTATACTGCAGAGTAATCTGAACAGACCGAACATTGACCCCGCTTGTAAAAGCGGGGTTTTGTTTTCCCTTGATATAAGCAGAAAAATGTAGTATAATAAACATATCACAAAAAGGAGGGATATAATGCCGCAGCTCGTTCATCTTCATGTTCATACAGAGTATAGTCTGCTTGATGGTGCCTGCCGTATAAAAAAGCTCGTCCAGCGTGCAAAAGAGCTGGGGCAGGATGCCCTAGCCATAACCGATCACGGTGTGCTTTACGGCGCAGTGGATTTCTACAATGAATGCAAGGATGCAGGCATAAAACCGATAATCGGATGTGAGGTATATGTGGCACAAGGCAGCCGTTTCCAGCGTGAAAAGACCGAGCGCAAGCCCTATCACCTCGTGCTTCTCTGCAAAGATATGGAAGGCTATCAAAACCTCTGCAAGCTGGTATCCGACTCGTCTATAAACGGATTTTACGGAAAGCCCCGATGCGACCGAGAATCGCTCGCCAAATACAGCAAGGGGCTTATTGCGCTTTCAGGCTGTATTGCAGGAGAGATTCCCCGCTTACTGGAGCAAAACAACTTTGAGGAGGCCAAAAAGACTGCTGAATGGTATCGCAACACATTCACCGAGGGTTACTATATCGAGATACAGCAGCACGACACCGAAGATGACATCCGCATACTGCATAAGCTGCGTAGCTTTGCAGCAAATGTGGGCTTGCCTCTCTGTCCCACAAACGATGTACACTACATTCGTCAGGGCGATTATAACACCCAACGGGTACTCAACTGTATTGCCACAAACAAGCTGATAAACGACCCCAACAGCATGGAGCTTCCAACCGACCAGTTCTATCTCAAAAGCTATGAGGAGATGCGAAGAGATTTCTCTGCGGAGGAGTTGCAAAACACTGTTGCTATAGCCGACCAATGCGGCTTTGATTTTGAATTTGGTGTGACAAAACTACCGCTTTTCACAACTCCTAATGTTACAGATAATGCCGCTTATTTCCGAAAGCTGGTGTACAACGGCGCAAGCAAGCGATATGGAACCCTCAACGAAACCATTACCTCACGTCTTGAATCTGAGCTTGCTATTATTGAGAAAATGGGCTTTGTTGACTACTTTCTTATCGTGTGGGATTTCATACGCTATGCCAAAAAGAATGATATTCCCGTAGGCCCAGGACGTGGCTCCGGTGCAGGCAGCCTTTGCGCCTACTGTATGGGTATAACAGGAATCGACCCGCTGCGCTATGACCTGCTTTTTGAGCGTTTTCTCAATCCCGAGCGTGTTAGTATGCCCGATTTCGATATAGATTTTTGTAACGAACGCAGGCAGGAGGTAATCAACTATGTGCGCCGCCGCTATGGAGAAAGCCATGTTGCACAGATAATAGCATTCGATACAATGAAAGCAAGAGGTGCACTGCGTGACGCTGCAAGGGTGATGGGCATCTCCTATGCAGCGGCCGATGCTGCCGCAAAGCTTATACCCCATTACAACTCTACCCTTGAGGAAGAATCAAAAAACGGCGAGCTTGCAAAGCTGTGCGAAACTGACAACGATATCCGCAAGCTTGTAAGCATAGCCAAAGAGATAGAGGGAATGCCCCGTCATGCAACTATTCATGCAGCAGGTATCGTTATAACCAAAGAGCCCGCCGATGAATATGTACCTCTACAAAAGGACGACGGACAAGTACTTACCCAGTACACAATGGGAACATTAGAGCGGCTCGGACTGCTGAAAATGGACTTTCTCGGACTCAGAAACCTCACCGTTATCAGACGTGCAGAGAAGCTGGTGTGCTCATCTCACCCCGACTTTGACGTAAACAAGCTAGACGAATACGACTCCGAGGTATACAAAATGCTATCAACAGGCGGAACATCGGGAGTATTTCAATTTGAGAGTGCAGGCATGACCAGCGTCCTTGCAAGGCTGCGCCCTGAATCTATCGAGGATCTGACTGCAGCACTGTCTCTCTACCGCCCCGGCCCAATGGCATCCATCCCGACCTATATCGAAAACAAGCATAAAGACCCATCAGAGATAGTATACAAGCACCCCCTGCTTAAAGATATACTCTCCGTCACATACGGATGTATAGTATATCAGGAGCAAGTAATGCAGATTTGCCGCACAGTAGGCGGTTACTCCTACGGCAGGGCTGACCTTGTGCGTCGTGCTATGGCAAAGAAAAAGCACGATATTATGGAAAAGGAACGCAGTGCATTCGTGCACGGTACTGAGTCAAACTGCGGTGCTATTGCTAATGGTGTACCTGAGGATGTCGCAAATGAGATATTCGATGAGATGTCCTCATTTGCATCCTACGCATTCAACAAATCCCATGCAGCTGCGTACGCAACAGTAGCGTATCAGACCGCCTATCTGCGTCGCCATCACTATCTCGAATACATGACCGCACTGCTTTCAAGCGTGCTTGACTGGACAGATAAACTGGTGGAATACATCGGCGATCTTCACAACAACGGCGTATCGCTGTTGCCACCGGACGTAAACCGCAGCATGGTAGGTTTCTCTGTGGAGAATGGTGCTATCCGTTACGGTCTGCTCGCATTGAAAAATATGGGCAGAAACTTTATCGAAGCTATCATCGAAGAACGTAAAAACGGAGACTTCGTTTCAGTTATCGATTTCTGCCGAAGAATGGCGGCACACAACAATCGCCGCAGCATGGATTCGCTCATACGCAGCGGAGCATTCGACAGCTTTCCTCAAAACAGACGACAACTGGAGATGAGTGCTCAAAAGCTCCTTGATACTGCGAAGGAAGAATACGACAGGGATTCCAGCGGTCAGCTGAATCTTTTTGATTTGGATGTGGAGGAAAACACTCCTGCCGACTTTTTATACCCCGATGTTGAGGAATACAGCCGCATAAAGCTGCTTCAAATGGAGAAAGATATAGTGGGTCTATATATTTCCGGTCACCCTGCAGATGAATACGCAAGTCGGCTGCCCGACAATGGTTGCTACATCGCAGACACTGTTGAGCTCTCCGATAACTGCGTGATCTCTGTCATAGGTATCCTGTCCTCTAAAAAGCTGCATACCACCAAAAACAATAAAGCTATGGCCTTCACCACCGTTGAGGACTCAACAGGCAGTATGGAGGCGATCGTATTTCCCGAACTATATGACTCACATGTAAGGACACTGAGAGAGGGTGATGTGATCTTTGTCAGCGGAAAGCTTTCAGTCAAGGAAAACGAATCCCCAAAGCTCCTAGCCGACAAAATGTACCGTGCCGAGGGAGCAGCTGAAATTAAGAGAAGAACGCTATATGTAAACGTCCGCTCAGACGATATCAACCGCATAAGTGAATTAGTATCCGTATTAAAGCAATATCCCGGAGTATCAGGTGCAAGACTGTGCTTTATGGATACTAGGACTGTTCAACATTTTGCAGGTATCAGAGGAGTTAGAATTTGCACAGATTTATCCCAAAAACTAGCTAAAATTTGTGGAAATAGCAACATTATTATAAAGTAATTGCCTAACGGAGTAAAAAGCCCTTGACTAGACAACCTGTTTTGTAGTAAAATAGAATGTGAATAGCAGGTGTATTTAGGTGTTATATGCTCTGCTGTTATTTAATAATAAGACACCGTGTACTGTTATCGTCACGGAAAAAATAAGGCATCCGCCTTACGAAATGGAGAGAAATATAATGCAGAAGACAATTGGTGTTTTAACAAGCGGCGGCGATGCTCCCGGCATGAATGCTGCAGTACGTGCTGTAACAAGAACCGCTATCGACAAGGGATTTAAGGTGATCGGTATCCGTCGTGGCTACAACGGCCTGCTTAACGGCGACTTGGTAGATATGAACGCAAGAAGCGTGTCCGATATCATCCAGAGAGGCGGCACCGAGATATTCACTGCACGCTGCAAGGAATTCAAGGATTGGGAGTACGTGCTCAAGGCTAAGGATAAGTGCATCGAGGCAGGTATCAGCGGTATTGTTGTCATCGGTGGAGATGGCTCTTTCAGAGGCGCAGCTGACCTTTCTAAGGCAGGCATCCCCTGCGTTGGTATCCCCGGCACCATTGATAACGATATCCAGTGCACAGAGTATACTATCGGCTATGACACTGCTATGAATACTGTTATGGAGCTTGTTGACAAGCTGCGTGATACCTCTCACTCTCACGAGCGTTGCGCCGTTGTTGAGGTAATGGGTAGAAATGCAGGTCATATTGCTCTTAATACAGGTATTGCATGTGGCGCAACAGCTATCCTCGTTCCCGAGGTAGCTTATGACATCGAAAAGGACGTTATTGCAAAGATCAAGGCTGGTCAGGCTGCTGGCAAGGAGCAGTTCATCGTTGTTGTTGCTGAAGGTATCGGCGGCACCGAGGAGATCGCTAAGAAGATCGAGGAGGCTACAGGCGTTGAAAGCCGTGCTACTATTCTTGGTCACGTTCAGAGAGGCGGTTCTCCCACAGTTCGTGACAGAGTAATGGCAAGTGAGATGGGCTACTACGCAGTAGAACTGCTTGAAAAGGGTATCGGAAATCGTGTTATCGGCCTGAAGGATGGCAAGGTTTACGATGTTGACATTCAGGAAGCCCTCTCCATGAAGAAGCCTTTCAACGAAAGACTTTACAATATCGCTAATGAGATAAGCCTTTAATTCTATTGATCCCGCTGCGCTTGCAGCAAAATATAAATCTAAACTACATTTTGTCAGAGTAGAGTTCCGTGCGTTAAGTGCCCCTCGGACGGAGAGTTGCCGAGAGGACGAAAAGGTGTATTGCAGCTTCAGTCAGCTGTCAGCACCTTGCGGTGCGGATCTCGCATCTCGCTGTACATAAATCCTATGAGTTGCCATAACTTGTCCGTAATTTATGTATTGCGTAAAGGAGGATAATTTATGGCAATTTTTTCAATGTTCAAAAATTCTGCACTGGAGCTTAAAAATCTCCGCTGCCTTACAGTTACTGCGATGCTTATAGCACTTAACCTTGCGCTGAAATCTGTAACTATCTACATAACCGATGATATGAAGATCAGCTTTTCTTTCCTTGCGCTGGCAGCTATCGGTATGCTTTTCGGCCCTACAGTAGGCTTTATGGCAGGCACTGTCACCGATATACTTGGAATGATCATTGCTCAGAATATCGGAGCATTCAATCCCTTGTTTACGCTCGTAGAGGCTACTGGAGCCATGCTGTACGGTCTGTTCCTTTATAAGTTTACACCTGTCAAGTTAAGCAAAGAGGGCTTCAAAAACCTTGCTGCTGATAAAACTATGGCTTTCTCTATCCTCAGGGTCATTGGAGCTAAGCTTTCAGTAGCTATCACATGCAACATCATCATGAACCCCCTGTTCATGGTGATACTCGGATACTGGGGCTGGGAGACCGCTGTAATGGTCAAGCTACCTGCAAGACTGCTGAAGAATGCTATTCAGTGCCCAGTCGATATCATTCTCCTTCTGCTGGTTCTGTTCCCAGTTATGGTGGCTTATAACAGCATCTTCAAACAGCAAACACTGCAAAAGGCCGCCGAATAATTGAATTTTTCGACATAATATAACAAGAGGTATAATTTATGAATAAGCTTGGCGTACTCGGAACCGGAAATATGGGCTCCGCTATCATCAATGGAATCAAAAAAAGTGGCATGGATATCGAGGTGTATGCATACGATAAGTTCACCGAAAAGCTTAGTACGCTCCCTGTAATCCCCTGCGAAAACGAGCTGGAGGTCGTAAAACAGTGCAAATATGTCCTGCTGTCAGTGAAACCTCAGATGCTGGCAGAGGTACTTGACACTATCGCTCCTGCTGTCAATGACGATACAGTGTTTATCTCCATCTGCGCAGGCATATCTGCCGAGTTCATCAGAAATCACACTATCGCAAACGCAAAGATAGTGCTTGTTATGCCCAACACGCCCATGATGCTAGGAGAGGGCGCATCCGCCATGAGCTGCGACGACAGTGTTTCTGAGAAGGAATTCAGCTTTGCCCGCTCTGTTATAGGCAGCTGCGGCATCACCGAGGTGGTACCTCCTGATAAGATGAAGGAAGTGATTGCAA
Source organism: Oscillospiraceae bacterium (assembly GCA_045544715.1). Taxonomy (GTDB): domain Bacteria; phylum Bacillota; class Clostridia; order Oscillospirales; family Ruminococcaceae; genus CAG-115. The sequence goes on from JAZPZN010000081.1 coordinate 62,222, forward strand.
TAAACGGCAGCTCTCCTGCTTTCATATATCTCTACGCTAAGGGATTTATAGACTATGCTGACAGCGTAGGTATTGACAAGGATGCTGCTCTGAATCTATTTGCACAATCGCTTATAGGCTCAGCTAAAATGCTCTCCGACTCTGGTATGACCGTCGATGAGCTTATCAAGCAGGTATCCTCCCCAGGCGGAACAACTATCGCCGGACTTGAAAAACTAAACGAGGGCGACCTCCTCGGCGATGTAAAACACTGCTGCGAAGCCTGCACTAAGCGTGCCTATGAACTGGGGCAGTAATACAAATAGTATAACCCTCCGACGTTATTACAAGTCGGAGGGCTTCTTTATCAGATATGATCAGCTATTTTGCTGCATATCTCAGCATAAGCAGTGGTATCATGGAGAGTTGAAAAATCCTCTCCACTGATAGAGTTCAGCATATCCCGAAATAGGTCTTCTTCGCCGTCCCTCCATACCACTTCCCTCGAGTCCTCGATGTCAGAAAGCCAGTACACATCATACGAAGAGCGGTTTGGGCGAGCTTCGTACATCGCAGCATGCTGCAAAGCTGAGTTCAAGCTATCTATAGCTTTTGCAGCATTGCCCAGCTCGCAGTAATTTCGTGCTATCCAGAGATAGCACTTGTAAAGCCGCTCGTTATAGAATTTGGGGTCATCTCCCATCAGCAATGCTACAAGCTGCACTGCCTTTTGGAGAATCTCAATGCGCTCCTCAGGAGCATTCCTCAGCCTTGCGAGATGGTGAAGATTGATAATAAGGATATCCATAAAAGTCAGCAGATTTCGCTGCCGCTGGACACGCTCTTCGTCAGGGTGCTGCACCTTTGGCAGAAGTATCTCCTTGCTTATCCATGCGGTCGACATGCCACCAGCTATCTCTACAGCCTTTTCATGCTGTCCAAGCCTGCTATAGCTGAAGCAAAGCCATTGCTTGCAGCATTCAGTCACCCACGTGCTGCCACCATCGAGCCGCATAGCCCTATTACAAAGCGTTATGACCTCAAAAAGCTGCTCAGACTTGAAATCCTTATTGCAGGACTTTTTGTACAGCACAACTATCAGCTGGTACAAAAGCTCTGCTGAATTCGGGAAGAGCCGCACTTTCTCCCTGAGATACGCTATACTATCATCAACCTTTCCCTCATGGTTTAACCTACTGTTGTGCTCCATTATCTCTGTTATCTTCGCCTGCCTGCTCTCGATATCAACTCCCAGCAACTCATCAGTTGTCACATTAAAATAGTTCGCCAGCACTGGCAATAGAGTTATATCCGGCAGACTGATGCTGTTTTCCCAACGACTCACCGCCTGCGGAGTAAGCTCCAAAGCCTCTGCCAGTTGCTCCTGCGTTATACCCTCACGCTGACGGAGCCGTTTTAGATTTTCGCCTAAAGTAATCATAATATCACTCCGTGATCTTTTTTGCAGCTGCTACGATTATGATATCCTAAAATCGACAGTTTGTCCATATCACGCTTATTGAGAAAAAAACAATTGTCTGTTGATTTTATAAAACAAAGATCCTCCCCGAAATTCAGGGAGGATCTGATTTTGATCAAATAAATGCGTAGTTGGACTTACCAGCCTTCTTAACGCTATACATTGCATCATCAGCTTTACCAATGAGGTACTCAACACGGGTGTTGTAGTCATCCTTGATAACAGCGATACCAATACTTACGCTGACAGAGAGATGCTCTCCTGTATCAGCAGTGAAGCCCTCGTCAAGCCTTGCGATGATATCCTGTGCTGCAAGTGCAGGCTCATTAACCTCGGAATTGCGGATGCAAGCGATGAACTCGTCGCCGCCGTAGCGTCCTGCGAAACCATAATCACCAACAATGTTCTGAACTGTTCTTGCAACGAACTTCAGCACCTGGTCGCCTGTTGCATGGCTGTACTGGTCGTTGAAGTGCTTGAAATCATCCACATCGACGAAGAGAACTGCCAGCTCGGACTTTCTTGCCTCAGACAGATTGATCTCATTGTCGATCTGATTTTCGATTGTTTCACGATTGTAAAGCTCAGTAAGGGAGTCAAAACTTGCCCTTGCAGTAAGCTGCTGCTCACTCTTCTTTGCACGGTCAATATCTACCATAACGCCAACGATCTTAATAGGATTGTTATCCTTGTCGTGGAGCGTTGCAGTTCTGATAAGCACCCAAATGAAGTCGCCGTAGATATTCTTCATACGGTACTCATTATGCTTGAACTCCTCGCCTCTGCCAAGTGTCTCGAGATCAGATCTATAGCGGTCATTATCGTCGGGATGGATCTTTGCCTTAAGAAGGAAGCTATCACCGAAGTGGTCGGAGGGAGCACGGTAACTGAACTTCTTATTGAAGTTGTTGGAGAAGAATACCTCATTTGTTTTGAAGTTCCACTCAAAGATGATGTTATCACTCATGTCAGTGATAGTTCTGTATCTATCCTCACTTACTACGATCTCATCAACAAGGTTGTTAAACGCACGAGAAATCTGACCATACTCATTGTTGCTTACTGCGCTGATACGTGCCTCGTGATCACCACGACGGATCTTAACAAGGGTCTCCTCGATGGTCTTAAGGGGCTTTGTAATTGCCATCGCAATAAGGATAGCACCAACGATGCAAAGCACTGCAATAAGTGATACCGCTGTAACTACTGTAGATGTAACGGAACCTGAGAAGATACCGGATCTGTTGGTAGGGCAGCTTGCAAGAACAACCAGACCATCCTCGCCGCCTACTCTCAGCATTGCTGCGCAGTACTCGGTAGCCATCATTGCGCCGCCGTCCTTGGTGTATGTTATGATCTCAGACATTACACCGTCCTGCAGCGAGCTGATCCTGCTAAGTACTTCATCAGGATACTGGTCACGCAGGTTGTTGTTATAGCCGGAGCCTGTTGTCCAGTTCATTCTGGGATCAACTATGATAAGTCTGCCCTGATTGTAGAATGTACTATTATTTGTAATAGTAGAAATGAATTGACGCTCATCTGTTGTGGACGAAATGGTGTAATAAACAATAAGTCTGCAATCGCCTACCTGACGCTGAATAACCATTGTAGAGCCCTCAACGGTGCCTGTCTTTTCAGCACTGCCGACATCGTTGATGTAGAGCACATTGTCCTTATAGTTGTTATACTCATTGTAGTTTTCAACTACGATACCAACATCCTGACCAAGAACTACCTTTCCGTTCTTATCAACAAGTCTTATGTACTCAACAGAAGGATGCTCCTGAGTTATCCTTACAAGAATATTGCCAGCAATATCGCTCTTTCCACCGTTTGCAACATTCTTTATCTCCTCCATGTTTGCGATGGTATCGATCTCAGTATATACATTATCCATGTATACCTGGAGGGTGGATGCCTGATTCTGCACAAGGTCGATAAGCTGTCTGTTAAACTGATCCTTACCGCTGTTGCCCACAAACATTCCTGAGAACACTGCATACAGCACCATCGGGATGATAGCGAACAGCGCAGCAGCAATCATAAATAGTGTTTTGAATTTCATTGCTAAACTCCCCATTTTCCTCTGCGGAAAACCGCAGAAATATTATAAATGCACCATTGGCGCATAGTTATGGTATTCTGAATACTATTATATCACATAAAATCAACAATGTAAACACATCTTCCATAAAACTGTAGCGTTTTTTGCGATTTTTATTAATATTTAACAAAGGTTTAGTTTTTTATTTGTGAACAAATACTCTCACTACATATTATTAAAAGGGCTGAGAATACCTCTGCCCTTTTTCACATCAATAATCCTCGTCATAAGCTTCAACAGGAAACTCTCCGATATCCGTAACACGATAGTATATCTCAGTTTCTGTATCATACATCAGCACTGGTATCTCACCACTATCAAGCACTGTTCCATCGATGTAATAGTGGCTCTCGCCATCGAAATAGATATCGTGGAAATGAGGATTAGCGGATATCTCGGAGGTAGCCGTATGCCCTGCGATGATATCCAAATAGAAATGACCCGTTTGCGCAGGAGATTTCTCTATGTAAGTATAATCGTCGGTTTCTTCCTCCCACAGCTCTCCTGCATCCTCGTTAACACCTGCGTGACAGAATATCTGATGCTCAGTGGCATAGTAACGTGGAAGCTCTGACAGCCAGACAAAGTATTGATCGTCCATGCCATCACTCTCATCATCGTCGCATATTCCCCACATGCCGTTAACAGCCCACTCCTCATGGTTGCCCATGAGTGCCACCACCTTGTCAGTGCCGTATCTGCGCTGGAGAGAGATTATCTTATTAAGCACCCCATAGCTGTCAGGGCCGTGGATATAGTCTCCGAGGAGTATAAGTATATTTTCCCCCGAAAGATCTACTAGCGCCAAAGCATCATTGAACTCCGCAAGACATCCATGAATATCACTCATTGCATAGATCTTCATCTTAGCCTCCGATTAATATAACCCCAAAAGCTGTACCACGATCATAGTAAGCCAGAAGAGGGTATAAAGTATCATGCCGAGATTCAGCATAACTGTAGAAAAACGACTGCCCTTCTCAATAGCAAGCTCGCCATTAGAGAATGTGAATTTCTTAATATTTACAAAGAAAAGAACTACACCAGCGATCACCATCAAAAACAGACAAACTGAGTAACCTAAGAACAGCAACAAACCTCCGCCATACTCCATTAACAGTTCGATATAGGCAGATTCAGAAGCATCGGCCGAAAGCTCGGATAGCTCAGTGACGAACTCCATATATCTGCTGACCTCAAGGATGAGCGAGCCGACAAATGAACCGAGGAAGTTTGTAATCATGTGAAGTATGATGGGATAAAGAATATTTCTCGTCTTAACATAGATAAATCCAAACATTGCTCCGAGGAAAAATGCATAAGCAAACTGCACCAGATTTCCATGAAACAATCCGAACACCAGACCAGAGAACACTATCGAAACTCCCTCACCAAACTGCGCCGTTCTGTCGATAAGCACTTTTCGGAACAAAAGCTCCTCCATTATTGGAGCACAGATAACTATGATAAAGAAATTCACAAAAGGATTGATACTTTCGGTGACTGTAAGCATGACATTTTCGACCTCGTTCTGCGATAGCATCCCGAATACCCCAGTGAAAATGTTGGCAATGATATTGCAGATATACATACCTGCATAACACATTAGGAATGTTACAAAGAAATGAAGTGGCCGCATCTTCTTTTTCTCAGCCACCTGCTGAACAGGGATCGCCCTGAACATCAGAAATATCAAGGGATAAGCGATAACATACATCGGCAGCATAGTTGCTACAAAATACAGGTCAACGCTCTCCACCACCGCAGGGACTGCAGAACTTACAATGCTTGCGATTATCTGCACTACGAATATTATCAGTGAGCCAAGAAACAAAAAAAGTCCTATTTTTGAAAATTGCTTTTTGCTTTCCATGTTTACCTCCTGAGATGTCAAATACTATCATAAATCAAGTCGATCTATCGATCATACACATTATATCACATATCACATCATTTATCAACACAAAACCTCCCCGCACTAAGTACGGGGAGGTCGTTTGCTATATTACCAATCGATATCCGTTAGGCTAAATTAGCGGAGTGCAGCCTGTGCAGCAGCCAGTCTAGCGATCGGAACACGGAAGGGAGAGCAAGAAACATAAGTCAGACCAAGCTTGTGGCAGAACTCAACAGAGGAAGGATCACCGCCGTGCTCGCCGCAGATACCTACGTGGAGCTCAGGACGTGTAGCCTTACCAAGCTTGATAGCAGTCTCCATCAGCTTACCAACACCGATCTGGTCGAGCTTAGCGAAAGGATCGTTCTCGAAGATCTTTGTATCATAGTAAGCGTTCAGGAACTTACCAGCGTCATCTCTGGAGAAGCCATATGTCATCTGAGTCAGGTCGTTTGTACCGAAGCAGAAGAACTCAGCTTCCTTAGCGATATCATCAGCAGTGAGAGCAGCACGAGGAAACTCGATCATTGTACCAACCTCATACTTCAGCTCAACGCCAGCAGCTGCGATAACCTCGTCAGCAGTCTTAACAACTACATCCTTAACATACTTGAGCTCCTTGATCTCGCCTACGAGGGGGATCATAATCTCGGGAACGATGTTCCAGTCAGGATGAGCCTTCTTAACATTGATAGCAGCCTTGATAACAGCAGCTGTCTGCATCTTAGCGATCTCAGGGTATGTTACAGCCAGACGGCATCCACGGTGACCCATCATGGGGTTGAACTCGTGCAGGCCAGCGATGAGAGCCTTGATGTCAGCAACAGACTTGCCCTGTGTAGCAGCAAGAGCAGCAATGTCAGCCTCTTCTGTGGGAACGAATTCGTGCAGAGGAGGATCGAGGAAACGGATAGTAACAGGGTTACCCTCAAGAGCCTCGTAGAGAGCCTCGAAGTCAGCCTGCTGCATGGGCTCGATCTTAGCAAGAGCAGCCTCACGCTCCTCAACTGTATCGGAGCAGATCATCTCACGGAATGCAGCGATTCTGTCAGCCTCGAAGAACATATGCTCTGTACGGCAAAGACCGATACCCTCAGCGCCCAGCTCACGAGCCTTCTTAGCGTCAGCGGGTGTATCAGCGTTTGTTCTAACCTTCAGAACTCTGTACTTGTCAGCCCAAGCCATGATTCTGCCGAACTCGCCAGCGATAGTAGCGTCTACAGTGGGGATAAGACCATCGTAGATGTTACCTGTTGTACCATCGATGGAAATGCAGTCGCCCTCGTGGTAGGTCTTGCCTGCCAGTGTGAACTGCTTGTTCTCCTCATCCATCTTAATGTCGCCGCAACCGGATACACAGCAAGTACCCATACCACGAGCAACTACGGCAGCGTGAGAGGTCATACCGCCACGTACTGTCAGGATACCCTGAGCAGCCTTCATACCTGTGATATCCTCAGGGGATGTCTCCAGACGTACGAGAACTACCTTCTCGCCACGCTCTGCCCAAGCAACAGCGTCATCAGCAGTGAATACTACCTTACCGCAAGCAGCTCCGGGGGAAGCGCCGAGACCCTTACCAGCAGGTGTTGCAGCCTTAAGAGCAGCAGCGTCGAACTGGGGGTGAAGAAGTGTATCAAGGTTTCTGGGGTCGATCATCAGAACAGCTTCCTGCTCAGTTCTCATACCCTCATCAACGAGGTCGCAAGCGATCTTCAGAGCAGCCTGAGCTGTTCTCTTACCGTTTCTTGTCTGGAGCATATAGAGCTTCTTGTTTTCAACAGTGAACTCCATATCCTGCATATCGTGGTAGTGGTTCTCGAGGATCTCGCAAACCTTCTTGAACTGCTCGAAAGCAGCGGGGAACTTGTCTGCCATCTCAGCGATAGGCATAGGTGTACGAACACCAGCAACAACGTCCTCACCCTGTGCGTTTACAAGGAACTCACCCATGAGCTTCTTCTCACCTGTAGCGGGGTCACGTGTGAACGCAACACCGGTACCGCAGTCGTCACCCATGTT
>JAZPZN010000082.1:0-13958 GCA_045544715.1 Oscillospiraceae bacterium
TTGACCGCGGCAACGAGGGCAGCTTCAGCGAGCCGCTGATAGAGGCGGTGCGTGACAACCTCAGCCGTGGCGAGCAGAGCATACTGCTGCTGAACCGCCGTGGATACCATACCAGTGTGCGGTGTGCCGCCTGCGGTGAGGCGGCGGAGTGCCCCAACTGCTCGCTTCCGATGACCTATCACAAGGCGAACGGTACTGTTATATGCCACTATTGTGGCTTTATGAAGCGGCTTGACAACGTGTGCCAAAAGTGCGGCAGCAAATTTTTTCAGATGAAGGGCACGGGCACGCAGCGCATAGAGGATGAAATAAGTCAGCTGTTTCCCAGCGCAAGGGTGCTGAGGATGGATGCGGACACCACCGTCAGCAAAAATGCCTTTGAGGAAAAGTTCAGGGCATTCGGCGAGGGTGAATATGATATAATAGTCGGCACGCAGATGATAGCAAAGGGGCTTGATTTCCCCAATGTGACGCTTGTGGGCGTGCTTAAAACGGATAACTCGCTTTACGCAGGGGATTTCAAGGCGCACGAGCGCACCTTCTCTCTCATCACGCAGGTGGTGGGCAGGGGCGGCAGGGGCAGCAAGGCAGGCAGGGCTTTTTTGCAGACCTTTTCTCCCGAGCACTATGTGCTTACCCTTGCGGCAACGCAGGATTACATCGAGTTTTATAATCAGGAGATAGCCCTGAGAGAGGCGTTGATATTTCCGCCGTTTTGCGACATCGTGACGGTGTGCTTCACCTCTCTCGACGAAAAGCGGTGCGAGATAGCCGCAAAACGCTTCAGAGAGCTGCTTGAGGCTAACAGGGGCAAGCTATCCGTCGGGATACCGCTTAGGCTCCTCGGCCCTGCTAAATACTCGATAGGCAAGATAAACGGCAGATACCGCTACAGGCTAGTGCTGAAATGCAGGAACAGCTCGCATCTGCGCAGCCTTGTTTCAGACACGCTGAGGGCGGCCTACGGTGAGCCGCAGTTTAAGGGCATCAGCTTCTTCGCCGATATGAACGGGGAGAACTTTTGAGCTTCGATGGCGGTTTTTTAAGATACAGAGAGGTAATTTTATGGCACTGAGGACAGTTGTAAAGGTGGGCGACGAGATACTGCGCAAAAAGTGCAGAGAGGTCACAAAGTTTGATGAAAAACTCGGCGAGCTGCTAGACGATATGTACGAGACCATGATGGCAAACAACGGCGTGGGCCTTGCGGGGCCGCAGGTGGGCATGATGCGCCGCATAGCAGTTGTTGACATCAGAGATAACAAGCACGGCAGGATAGAGCTGATAAACCCTGTTATCGAGCATCAGGGCGGCAGTCAGACGGGGCCAGAGGGCTGCCTAAGTCTGCCCAACGAGGTGCGTGAGGTGGAGCGTCCCATGACGGTGACAGTAAGGGCGCAGGACAGACACGGCAACGAGTTCACTTTAACAGGCGAGGCGATGCTTGCAAGGGCACTATGCCACGAGATAGACCACCTCGACGGGGTGCTGTTTATCGATAAGGCGGTCATGAAAAAGTGAGCGGACGGCTCACCGACAGAAAGGGTAGGGGACTATGGCACATAGAGAGATAGTACAGTTTGGCGACGAAACTTTGCGCAAAAGGTGCAGAGAGGTCACCGAGTTTGACGAAAAGCTTTGGATACTGCTTGATGATATGGCGGATACTATGTATGCGGCAAACGGTGTGGGGCTTGCTGCCCCGCAGGTGGGCGTGCTGCGCAGGGTAGTGGTGATCGATGCGGATGAAAAATACGGCAAGATAGAGCTGATAAATCCCGTGATAACAAGGGTGAGCGGCAAGCAATACGATCAAGAGGGCTGCCTTAGCTACCCGGGCAGATACGGCATGGTGACACGACCCATGAGAGTAAGGGTAAAGGCTTTCAACCGCTACGGAAAGCCTGTTGAATACAAGGCGACAGAGCTGCTTGCAAGGGCTATCTGCCACGAGGTAGACCACCTCAACGGCATACTTTTTGCCGATAAGGTAGAAGAATGGGTTAATGAGGAGAATGACTGATGAAGATAGTTTTTATGGGCACTCCTGTGTTTTCGCTGAAGTGTCTGGAGGCTTTGATAGAGGCAGGGCACGAGGTGGCTGCGGTGTTCACCCAGCCCGACAAGCCCAAAAATCGTGGCAAGCAGATAATGATGACCCCCGTAAAGGAGCTTGCGCTAAGCCACGATATCCCCGTCTATCAGCCGCTGAGCCTAAGAAAGGGCGAGGACGCTGAAAGCAGCCTAAAAACGCTTAAAGAGATCAATGCTGACTGCATCATCGTTGTTGCCTACGGGCAGATACTCCCTAAGGAGATACTGGATATGCCGAAGTTCGGCTGCATCAACGTGCACGCATCACTGCTGCCGATGTACAGGGGGGCTGCGCCTATTCAGCGCTGCATACAGCAGGGCGAAACGGTGACGGGCGTTACCACCATGTATATGGCGGAGGGCCTCGATACGGGCGACATGATACTTAAAAGCGAGGTCGCTATCCCCTCTTCCATGACGGGCAGCGAGCTGCACGACGCCCTATCCGAGAGCGGCGCAAGGCTGATCGTTGATACCCTCGCCGCCCTTGAAAACGGCACCGCAACACGCACTCCTCAGCAGGGGGACACCTGCTATGCCGCCATGATAAGCAAGGAGGAGCTGAAGCTCGATTTCACGCAGAGCGCAAAGCAGGTTTACGACTTTATCCGTGCCATGAGCAACGCCCCCTGCGCCTATACCCTGCTTGACGGCAAGCGCATGAAGGTGTACATGGCGAGGATAGTCCCGAATGTCAGCGGCGAGGTGGGCAGCATCTGCGATGCGGACAGCTTCATCGTTGTGTGCGGCGACGGCAACGGCGTTGCCTTCACCGATATCCAGCCCGAGGGCGGCAAGAGGATGGATACATCCGCATACCTAAGAGGTAAAAAGCTTGAAAAGGGCACGATGCTCGGTTGATGATACCCAAAAGAAAGGACTTACATCCTATGTCAGACGCTAGGACGGTGGCTGTAAAGATGCTGCTCAAAATGGAGGACAGCGACAGCTATTCAAACATTCTGCTTGATGCGGTGCTTAACGAAAACGACCTTGAGGGCAAGGAGCGTGCCTTCGCTGCGGCGCTGTTTTACGGCGTTGTTGAGCGTAAGCTCACCCTTGACCACGTTATCCGCAGCAGCTCAAACATCCCGTTTGAGAAGCTCGACAGGGCGGCGGTCGCCATCCTGCGTGCAGGGCTGTATCAGCTGCTTTATATGCCCTCCGTGCCCGAGAGTGCGGCGGTAAACGAGAGCGTAAAGCTTTGCAAAAAGCTGAAGGTGTTTTCGGCGCAGGGCTTTGTAAATGCTATGCTGCGCAGCTTTGTTAGAAACGGCAAGCGCATCAGCTACAGCGGCCTTAGCTTTAGCGAAAGGCTCTCGGTGGAGTACAGCTGCCCCCAGTGGCTGGTGGAGCAGCTTTTAGAGCAATACGGCGAGGATAACACCAGAAAGGTGCTGTCCACATCCATCGGCAAGCCGCCTGTCTACATACGGGTGAACACCATAAAGACCACCACCCCAGACCTTATCAAGACCCTTGCAAGGGAGAAGATAAAGGCTCACCCCGTTGAGGGGATGGAGCACTGCTTGCGGCTTGAAAACCTCGGTGATGTGGAGAAGTCCCCATCGTTTAAGAAGGGTCTGTATCATGTGCAAGACCTCAGCTCGCAGCTGTGCTGTCAGACGCTGCGCCCCGTTGTCACCGAAACGGTGCTGGATGTGTGCGCCGCCCCGGGCGGCAAAAGCTTCACGATGGCTGAGCTTATGGGCAACAACGGCAGGCTGTACAGCCTAGACCTGCACGATATGCGTGTGGGGCTCATCGAGGACGGCGCAGAGCGGCTCGGTATACGCATCATCAGCGCAATGCAAAACGACGCAGCAAGGTTCAATGAGGAGCTGCCGATGGCTGACAGAGTGCTGTGCGACGTGCCCTGCTCAGGCTTCGGCGTCATTAGGCGCAAGCCCGAGATAAAATACAAGGACAAGGCGGAGGTAGAGGGACTGCCCGCTATTCAGCGGGAGATACTCGCCACATCCGCAAGATATGTAAAGGTCGGCGGTACTCTCGTTTATTCCACCTGCACCCTCAACCGTGCGGAGAATGACGAGGTGGCTGAGTGGTTTGCAAAGCAGCATCCCGAGTTTGCACCCATCGTGCAGCCGCTGCCGATAAAGGACGCTGAAAACAGCTACAAGCGCACCTTCTTCCCCGATGAAAACGGCGGCGACGGCTTCTTTACAGCATCCTTCAGGAGAATAAAGTGATGGAAAAGATAGATATCCTGTCCCTTAACAGGGAGGAGCTCACCGCTGAGCTGACTGCGATGGGGGAAAAGGCTTTCAGAGCCAAGCAGATATACGAGTGGCTGCACGTTAAAAAGGTGACGGAGTTCGCCCAAATGAGCAACATTTCTGCACAATTGCAGGCTAAGCTTGAGGATAAATTTTGTATAAAATCCCTAATTATCAAAAAAAGACTTGTATCTGCTATAGATAATACTGTAAAATATCTCTATGGGCTTCCCGACGGGGAGAGCGTTGAGAGCGTGCTGATGGAATACAAGCACGGCAACAGCCTTTGCATCTCCACGCAGGTGGGCTGCAAGATGGGCTGCCGCTTCTGTGCAAGCACCATCGCAGGCTTCGTCCGTAATCTGCTGCCCTCCGAGATACTGTTACAGGTGTACGAGAGCGAGAGGGACAGCGGCAGGCACGTTGACAGCATCGTGCTGATGGGCATCGGCGAGCCTCTCGACAATTACGACAACGTGCTGAAGTTCCTAGAGCTGCTCAACAGCGGCGGCGAGGGGCTCAGCTTAAGGCACGTGAGCCTTTCCACCTGCGGAGTTGTGGATAAGATCTACGAGCTTGCAAAGCTTAAAACGGGGCTGACGCTGTCGATATCCCTCCACGCTGCAACGGACGAAAAGCGCAGCAGCATCATGCCCATCAACAAAAAATATGATCTAGACCAGCTTATGACCGCCTGCCGCCACTATTTCAAGGAAACGGGCAGGCGCATCAGCTTTGAATACTCGCTTATCGAGGGGGTCAACGATACGGCGCAGTCCGCAGACGAGCTTATAAAGCTGCTTGGCGGTATGCTGTGCCACGTTAATCTGATACCGATAAACGAGATAAGCGAGCGTGACTATCGCAAGAGCCGCTCGGTGGAGCAGTTCAAAAAGCGGCTGTGCGACGCAGGCATCAACGCAACCGTAAGGCGGACGCTGGGTGCGGATATACAGGCAGCCTGCGGACAGCTAAGACGTGATAATCAGTGACATTTGGTTCAGAGGTGAAGGATTTTGAACATATATACAATAACCGACATCGGTATCGAGCGTGACGAAAATCAAGATACCGTATGGGGCGAAAGGCTGACGGAAAAGACCTTTGCCGCCGTTTTGTGCGATGGCATGGGCGGCGAAAGCAACGGTGCACAGGCAAGTCAGATGGCTGTTGAGATAATCTCAAAGCGCATCAAGGAAAGCTACAGCGATATGATGAACCACAACTCGGTGCGCAACCTGCTTATTACAGCCTCTGTTGCCGCAAACAGCATCGTGTATGAGGCAAGCAAGGGCGTTGTGATGGGCACCACCTGTGTTGCGTGCATCGTGACGGACGGCATGGCGCACATCGTCAACATCGGCGACAGCAGGGCATACCACCTGTTTTCGACGAGGGACGACGACTGCATACGGCAGATAACCAAAGACCACACCTTCGTGCGGGAGATGGTGGACAGGGGCGAGCTTACCGAGGAGGCTGCAAAAAAGCATCACAAGCGCAGCCGCATCACCCGTGCCATCGGTGCTGAAAGCAACGTCACCCCCGACTATTTCGAGCTTGAGATGGCTAAGGGCGACCGCCTGCTGCTGTGCAGCGACGGGCTGTCAAGCTATGGCGACGACATGGATATACTCGACATAGTGTTCGAGGTGGAGGAAAAGGACGTGTGCAACGCCCTCGTAAAGTATGCAAACAACAACGGCGGTCACGACAACGTGTCGGTGGCTTACATCACGCTGTAACAACGGTTACAATTTGGTTTCAAATTTATTACAGTTTGGCGCAAATCGTTGACAAATCGTACTTATTGTGGTACGATTAATATAGAATATAATGTGCGGCTGCTTCCATACGGCAGTCGGCTGCGGGAGAATGTGCGGCACCGTTTCGCATATCGCCCTATTTTGTATGGGGAAAGAGATAGATTATGGATAGCAACATAGGAAAGAAGCTTGACGGAAGATATGAGCTGCTGGAGCTTATCGGTGTAGGCGGCATGGCTGATATCTACCGTGCAAGGGATATCGAGGAGGATCGCATCGTTGCGGTGAAGATCCTCAAGACCGAGCTTGCAGGCAGCGACGAGTTTCTGCGCCGCTTCCGCAATGAGAGCAAGGCTATTGCGCTGCTCTCCCATCCCAACATCGTAAAGATATACGATGTGGGCTTTACGGAGAAGGTGCAGTTTATCGTGATGGAATATGTTGACGGCATCACCCTCACCGACTATATCGAGCAGCAGGGACTTTTAAAGTGGCGTGACGCTGTGCACTTTGTGGTGCAGATACTGCGTGCGCTTCAGCACGCCCACGACAGGGGCATCGTTCACCGTGATGTCAAGAGCCAAAACGTTATGCTGCTTAGCGACGGCACCATAAAGGTGATGGATTTCGGCATCGCACGCTTCAACCGTGAAAACAACAAGACCATGAGCGATAAGACCATCGGCTCGGTGCACTACATCAGCCCCGAGCAGGCTAGGGGCGACATCACCGATGAGCGCAGCGACATCTACAGCGTGGGCGTTGCACTTTATGAGATGCTTACGGGCAAAAAGCCCTTCGATGGGGATACTCCCGTATCTATCGCCCTCATGCATATGCAGAGCACTCCAACAAAGCCTACCGATATCAACAGCACCATCCCCGAGGGACTGGAGCAGATAGTGCTGCGTGCAATGCAGAAGGAGCCTAACGCACGCTATCAGACGGCAGGCGAGATGATAAAGGATCTTGAGGAGTTCAAGCGGGATCCCAGCATCATTTTTGAGTACAAATACAACTCCACCGACGGCAGCACAAATTATTTCGACCGCCCTGCCGCGGCGCCACCCGCCGCAGCCCCCGAGAGGGCGGCTAAGGGCAAAAAAGCCCCCGTTTATGAGGAGCCCGACGACTACGACTACGACGACGATGACGACTACGATGACGACGAGGACGAGTACGAGGAGCGCAGGAGCCCTCTGATACCCATACTGTTCGCAGTGGGTACGGCGTTCGTTATCGCAACGGTGTTCCTGGTGCTCAGCCTTGTGTCTGACAGGCTCGACATCACGCAGAGCGATTATGAGAGCGTGCTGGGCATATCGGGCGACAGCAGCCAGACTGTAAGCATCAACTCCGATGACGAGATAAATATGCCTAACCTTATCGGCATGACCTGGGAGGAGGCAGTTGCAAAGTACGGCAACGTGATAAACCTTGAGCCTCAGCAGGAATGGAGCACCTATACAAAGGGCGAGATATTCGAGCAGGCTACCGTTGAGGGCAGACTTGTAAAGGTCGGCGATACGGTGGTAGTAAAGGTCAGCAAGGGCATCAAGCAGGTAGAGGTGCAGGATTTCACCGACAGGGCGCTTGCAGCGGCTGAGCAGCAGCTGAAAAAGGACGGCTTCAAGGTGAAGAAGATATATGAGGTAAGCGACGATATCGGCAAGGATCACGTTATCCGCAGCGAGCCCGCAGCCCACGAGATGGCGGCGCAGGGCAGCACTGTCGTGCTGGTTGTGAGCCTCGGCCCGAAGGAAACGGCGGTATATGTTCCGAAGCTTGTAGACCTGCCCCTTGAGGTTGCACTGGAGCGTTGCGACGAATACTACCTCACCCCCGTTGTTGAGTACGTTGACAGCGAGGAGGAAGAGGGACTGGTGCTTGAGCAGAGCATCGCACAGGGCGAGATGGTGGACAGAAACGCCGAGATAACCCTTACAGTAAGCAGCGGCGAGATACCCGAGGTGGAAAAGACCGTGCGCATCACCCTGCCGAAGAAGGCTGAGGGCGAGTTTATCTTCAAGTACTACGTTGACGGCATCCTCATCAAGGAGGAGACCCGTGATATCGGTCTTGTTGCAAGCAAGGAGATAACTCCCGTGGTGACCGGTCGTGCAGGCGAGGAAAAGATACTCACCGTAAAGGTGCAGAGCACTCTCACTGCGCTTTCGGGCACTTATATCGAGATCGGCGTTCCCTTCAAGGTGAACGAGGATACAGGTGTGACGGAGGCAAAGCCTTATCAGATCAGCATCAACAGCAAGATATTTGAGGAGCTGCTTGACGGCGATCCCGTAGTTCCGGGCACTGTCGGCGGCGAGGACGACGACCCCTCTGAGAGCGGCGAGAGCGGCGAGGATATCGGGGACGAGCAGACATCTATCGATCCCCCCGCATCCATCGACCCCCCTGCATCCATCGATCCCCCTGCAACAACTCCCGAGGATACCACTCCCGAGGAGCCCGAGGACGTTGAGCTGGAGGAGGTTCCCGACGGCGGAATTCCCGTAGCATAAAACAGACAGCAAGGGCGGCATCAGTCGCCCTTGTAATGGTTAGGAATGAGGAGGCATTACCATTTCACATTCATACAACGGTATCATAATCCGTGCGGTGGGCGGAAATTACTACGTCTACGCTGAGGAGCTTGGCGAGCAGCCTGTAAAATGCACCGCAAGGGGCATTTTCCGCCTTGACGGAATAAGCCCCTCGGCGGGGGACAACGTGCGCATCGAGCTTGAGGACAACTCCGAGCCGATCATCGCCGAGATATACGAGCGCAAAAATTACCTTGTGCGGCCGCCGCTTGCAAATCTCGATGGCATCGTGTTTGTAAACAGCAGCACGCAGCCTGCCCCTAACCGCTTTGTACTGGATAAGCTGGTGGCGATCGCAGACAGCAAGGGCATCGAGCCGCTGATAGTGTTCACAAAGGTGGATCTTAAAGAGGTGGGCGACATCATGGAGGTGTACAGCGGCATCGGGATAGAGGTGTGCCTCGTCAACAACATGACGGGCGAGGGCGCAGAGCGTGTGATGCAGTTCATCAGCGGCAGGCGCACAGCGTTTATCGGCAACAGCGGAGTGGGAAAATCAAGCCTGCTCAACGTGCTGTTTCCCGAGTTGCAGCTTGACACGGCGCACATCAGCAAAAAGCTTGGCAGAGGCAGGCACACCACCCGACAGGTGGAGATGTACAGGCTTGCAGGGGGCTTTGTTGCGGATACGCCGGGGTTCTCGACGGTGGATACGGAGAGGTATTGCCGCATAGCGAAGGGCGAGCTTGACAACGCATTCAGAGAGTTTGCAGAGCACGCAGCGGAGTGCAGATTTGCCGATTGCGCCCACATAAAGGAGAAGGGCTGCGCAGTGCGTGAGGCGGTGAAAGCAGGCAAGATACCCAAAAGCCGCTACGACAGCTACCTGCGAATGTACGAGGAAGCAAGCAAGATAAACGACTGGGAAAGTCGCTGAGCCCATATAGCTGCACAGCAGACAGCGGCGAAAGCCGAATATATCAGCTTTTACGAAAAAATTTTCATCTTTTTTGTAAAAATCCCCTTTTCCCTATTGACAAATACCGAAAATGGTGCTATACTGTAAGTGAAATCCTTAGAGCAAAAGCAAGTAACGTTTATGTCGGCATTTCAGAGAGCGGCGTGTTGGTGTGATCGCCGTATGTACGGTGAGCGTGAATGGGTTTGTGAGGAGCAGGGCGAAAACCATTTTGTATTTTTCCTAATCCTGTCTTAATGGTTACTAGCCTGTGCCGTAATTCCTGCGTTAAAGGAAAGGGTATTCAAGCAAGGGGCTATGCTCCTACGCTGCGTACTTCAATTGTCAACGTAGAAGCACGCAGCATTATCGAAAGGAGCGAAAGCTCCTTTGCGATAGTGCTTAATTTTTTGATTACCACTGAGGCTCGTATGAGCGAACAAGGGTGGCACCACGGCTACAGTCGTCCCTTGAAATTGCGGAGTATCTCTGCGATTTCGGGGGCTTTTTTTATTGCCGTGAGGAAAGGAGAATTTTTATGGCAAAGGGACGCTATGGCGATTTCGGTGGACAGTATATTCCCGAGACGCTGATGCACGAGATCCATAAGCTGGAGGAGGCTTATGAGTTCTACAAAAACGACAAGGCATTCAACGAGGAGCTTACAAAGCTCTCGCAGGAGTACGCAGGCAGACCCTCGCTGCTGTACTACGCCGAGAAGATGACTAAAGACCTCGGCGGTGCGAAGATCTATCTCAAGCGTGAGGATCTCAATCACACGGGCTCCCACAAGATCAACAACGTGCTGGGTCAGGCGCTGCTGGCAAAGAAGATGGGCAAGACCCGCATCATCGCTGAAACAGGCGCAGGTCAGCATGGCGTTGCGGCGGCTACGGCGGCGGCTCTGCTGGGACTGGAGTGCGAGGTGTTCATGGGCGAGGAGGATACCATCCGACAGGCTCTTAACGTGTACCGCATGGAGCTGCTCGGCGCAAAGGTGAACGCTGTAAAGAGCGGCACACGCACCCTAAAGGACGCTGTAAACGAGGCTATGAGCGACTGGTGCAAGCGCACCCACGATACGCTGTATGTGCTTGGCTCGGCGGTTGGGCCGCACCCCTTCCCGATGATAGTGCGTGATTTTCAGAGCGTTATCAGCCGTGAGGCGAGAGAGCAGATACTCGAAAAGGAGGGCAAGCTGCCCACCGCTGTTATGGCTTGCGTGGGCGGCGGCAGCAACGCCATCGGTATGTTCTACAACTTTATCAACGACGAGGGCGTGCGCCTTATCGGCTGCGAGGCGGCTGGCAGAGGTGTTGATACCTCCGAGACCGCTGCTACCTTCGCAACAGGCTCTACAGGCGTGTTCCACGGCATGAAGTCGCTGTTCTGTCAGGATGAGTTCGGTCAGATAGCTCCTGTTTACTCCATCTCCGCAGGTCTTGATTACCCCGGTGTAGGCCCCGAGCACGCTCACCTCGGCACCAGCAAGAGGGCTGAGTATGTTCCCGTCACCGATGACGAGGCTGTTGACGCATTCGAGTACATCGCACGCACCGAGGGCATCATCTGCGCCATCGAGAGCGCACACGCAGTTGCACACCTCATCAAGCTTGCACCCACCCTCAGCAAGGATGATATCATCATCTGCTGCCTGTCGGGTAGGGGCGACAAGGATGTGGCGGCTATAGCTAGATACAGGGGGGTTGATCTTCATGAATAAGCTTACACAGGTATTTAAGGATAACAAAAAGGTGCTTATCGGCTTTATGACGGCAGGCGACCCCACATTTGACAAAAGCGTTGAAAACATTCTCGCCCTTGTGGAGGGCGGCGCAGAGATAATCGAGATAGGCATCCCCTTCTCCGACCCCATCGCTGAGGCAAAGGTGATACAGGAGGCGAACATCCGTGCCCTTAAAAACGGCATGACCACAAGGCGAGTTTTCGACCTTGTGAAGGCTGTAAGAGAAAAGACCGATGTGCCGATATGCCTTATCACATACCTCAATCCCGTTTTCAAGTACGGGTATGAGGAGTTTTTCGCTGCCTGCGAGGAGCAGCGCATCGACGGCATATTCATCCCCGATATGCCCTTTGACGAGCGTCCCGAGGCTGCTGAGTTCGCTAAAAAGCACGGAGTTACCATCATCCCCCTCGTTGCGCCTGCCGAGGAGCAGCGCATCAAGGCGATAGCAGAGAGCGCAGAGGGCTTTTTGTATGTTGCGTCCGCAATGAGCGAGGACGGCCTCACCGATAGCGGCAAGGCGGAGCTGAAGGCAGTCATCGACACCGCCAAAAAGTACACCGATGTGCCTGTTGCGGTGTGGTTCAGCATCCACTCGCCGTATGAGGCGAAGGCTGTTGCAGAGATCGCCGATGGCGTTATCGTTGAAAGCAGCGCAGTTGACCTAGTGACTAAGCATGGTGAAAAGGCGGCTCCGCACATTGCGGATTTCATCCTCGCAATGAAAAATGCGATGAAGTAAGGCATAGTCATGTGCCGATGATGGCACGTTTATATACCTCCCAAACAGGATCCCCGACGGCTTACGCTGTCGGGGATTTTGTTTTTTGCAGTTTTTTGCAGTTGTAAGCAGGCTAAAATCGAAGCATGAAGATCGGCGACAGCCGAAATATGAGGAGGTAACGATATGTTTATTGTTGAAAGGGACGCACATAGTGCAAACTACACCTGTATATCCAACACGATGCTGCGTGACGAGAGGCTCAGCCTGGCGGCGAGGGGCTTTTTTGCGGTGGTGCTGTCGCTGCCCGACAGCTGGGATTTTTCGGTGAGCGGGATGGCTCGGCTCGTGGGGGTCAACAAGGACACCGCCCTGCGCTACATCAGAGAGCTGGAGTTTTTCGGCTATGTGCGCATCGAGTGTAAAAGCAAGAGGGGCCGATATATCCGCAAAAGCTACACCTTTTTCGAGAGCGGAGTGACGGAAAACGCATCACCTCAGCCCTCGGAGGAGAGGAGCGAGGTGGCGGAAAACACCTCACCTCAGTCCCCAAAAGATGGCGACAAGGCGGCGGAAAGCTCCGTCCCGAAAAGCTCCGTCCCGAAAAAAGCGGCGCAAATAAATATCAATATATCAAATAAAAATAAAAAAAATACTGATCTGATCGATCAGCAGATAAACGGTGAGATTTTGCGTAAGGAGTTCGGCGGCAGCTACATCGACAGGGTGGTGGAGGTGATTGCGGATTGCATGAAAGCCAAAAGCCGCACCATCAGCGGCGAGAGCGTTGACAATGCGGAGCTTGTGCGAGTGCTGGGCGAGGTGAGCGAGGCGGATATCCGCAGGGTCACCGAGGCGGTAAGGGGCAGGCAGCCCGATAATTTTGCTGCGTACTTCGGCAGTGCGCTGTTCAATCAGATAAGGAGCCGCCTTGATAAGCCGATATCTGTCCCATCGCAGCAGGACAGCGGCTTCAGCTCCTTTGATGCGCAGGCGGTGGACGAGATGGTGCTGGCAAAGTATCGCAGGGTGTGACATAGTTTGCAGCAAATTGCAGTGGATAGTGGGTTATAATTAGACTGCACGAGGGGGAGAGCCCCTCGTGGGGCGGGAGGTGGGCTTCAATAGCGGATGGCTGTCTGTGCTATGGCATATAAGACCTGCTCAGGCGACCGCCGAACCTGCACGGGGCTATCCGCAGCTTTGGGCGGCATCTGCCGCAGAAAGGAGTACAAATGCCAAACACTATCGAATATGCAAAGGTGTTCCAGCAGGAGCTGGACAAGCAGGTGATCGAGGGCTGCACATCCGGCTGGATGGAGGACAACGCCTCGCAGGTGATCTACAACGGCGGCAACGAGGTAAAGATGCCTAAGATGTCGCTGCAGGGGCTCGGCAGCTACAGCCGCAGCGAGGGCTACACCGACGGCGCAGTTACCTACAGCTTTGAGACCTTTACGCTTACGCAGGACAGGGGCAGACGCTTCCGTATCGATGCGCTGGATGTGGATGAAAGCGGCTTCGGACTGGCGGCGGCTAATGTGGCGGCTGAGTTCCAGCGCACAAGGGTCATCCCCGAGATAGATGCATATCGCTATTCAAAGCTCGCCGAGGCCGCCGAGATAAGGCTTGACTACACTCCCGACAGGGCTACCGTTATCAGCACACTGCTGCAGCAGCTCAGTCAGGTGCGTGACATCACCGGCGGTGAGGGCGAGGCTGTTATCATCATGAGCCGCCCCGTTTACGACAAGCTGCTGCTTTCCACCGAGCTGACTGCGGTGGTGGATACTGCGCAGTTCTCGCAGGGTGCGATAGAGCTGAGCCTCAAGACGGTGAACGGTGTGCCCGTTATCCCGGTGCCCTCCGCACGTATGAAGAGTGAGTATACA
>JAZPZN010000083.1:0-11936 GCA_045544715.1 Oscillospiraceae bacterium
ATACATCGTAGAATTCAAGACCAGGGGTCACTACCTCAGAATAGCCGTAATCGGAGAAAATTTTTCTTATTCTCTCCTCGATTATACGTTTTGCTATACACTCGTCAAACAGCAGATCCCTCGTTCCCTCGGGAGTCAGCAGATCATATCTTTTCAATGTAATGCTTCCTTTCTTTCGCTTTAGCGTGCTAATGTGTTATTAGATTACACTGATATCATAGCACATTCTTTTGCATTTGTCAATACAAGGGGGATATTTTGGCGTTATGCCCATTGTTTTCAACATATACGATATATTTTATACCGTTACATATCAAACAGTGTCATCTGTGCAGATCTAGGCAGGTCACGAAATACGCCCATATCAGCCATTTTATCGATAACAGTGCTGTTGATACCGCTGGCTGACTGAATATCATCGATACACATGCATCCACCTTCTTCAATTGCAGCCTTGATCTTAAACGCTGCATTTTCACCACAGCCCGATATTGCAAGGAATGGCAAACGTAGCTTTCCATCCTCGATCTTGTAAGTAGCAGCTCCTGATTTGTGCATATCAACAGGAAGAACATCAATGCCTCTAAGCATCATCTCATATACTAACATCAGTGCATCTGCTATGCCCTCTTCCTTAGCTGTCGGCTTTTGCATAGCCTGTATCTCATTGATACGATTCTTTACCGCAGATTTTCCCTGAAGCATGGTTTCAACCTCAAGGTTTTCTGTATGCTTTGTCAACGTTGCAGCATAAAACTCGCAGGGCTTGTTTATCTTGAACCAGCAAAGCTTAACAGCAGCAGTTACATAAGCCGCAGCATGAGCCTTCGGGAACATGTATTTGATCTTCTTACAGCTCTCCACATACCACTCAGGCACGTTGTTATCCTTAAATGCCTGATAAATAGTATCATCGAACAGCTTTTTAGCATTGCCCTTACGTGTTATCTCCATTATCTTGAACGCAAGTCCAGGCTCAACACCCTTGTGCATCAGATAGACCATGATATTATCACGGGTTCCGATAACCTCAGAAATTGTACATGTACCGTTTTTAATAAGATCCTGTGCATTACCAAGCCATACATCTGTACCATGAGAAAGTCCCGATATCTGAAGTAGATCCGAGAAGTTCTTTGGCTGTGCATCCTGAAGCATCTGCATAGCAAAGGGTGTACCGAACTCGGGGATGCCAAGGGTTCCACATTTTACACCAAGATCATCAGCAGTGATACCAAGTGGATCAACTGAAACGAACAGGTCATAGATATCACGGTCTGTTGTGGATACATCAGCTATCTTCATGCCTGTCATATCTTCGAGATGCTTGTACAACGTAGGAACATCATGTCCCAGTTCGTCAAGCTTCAAGATAGTATCATGCAACGCATGGAAGTCGAAGTGAGTGGTTATCATATCACTCTCGGTCTTATCAGCAGGGTGTTGTACAGGTGTAAAATCATACACATCAAACTCGCTGGGCACAACTACCATTCCACCGGGATGCTGTGATGTGGTACGCTTTACTCCCGTACAGCCGACAGAAAGTCGCTCCATCTCAGCATTGTTATAAGATATTCCACGCTCCTCGCAATACTTCTTTACGAAGCCAAATGCAGTCTTATCCTGCACTGCAGAAATAGTACCCGCCTTAAACACGTGATCTTTACCAAACAATTCTTCAGTGTAGCGGTGCACCTTACCCTGTACCTCACCAGAGAAATTAAGGTCGATATCAGGTGCCTTGTCGCCTTTGAAACCGAGGAATGTTTCAAACGGGATATCGTGTCCGTCACGTATCATGTCAATGCCACAGTGTGGACAGCTCTTGGCAGGTAAGTCAAAGCCTGAGCCTACAGAGCCATCAGTTACAAACTCGTTATAGCGGCATTTGGGACAGCGATAATGAGGTGCGAGAGGATTAACCTCAGAGATTCCCGACATTATTGCAACAAAGGAAGAGCCAACCGAGCCACGAGAGCCTACCAGATAGCCGTTATCCTCTGAATACTTTACAAGCTTCTGTGCTATCATGTATAGCACGGAGAAGCCGTATTTTATGATAGCTTCAAGCTCACGGTTGAGTCTTGCGGATACTATTTCAGGTATCTCGCCGTTATAGCCATACCAGTCCATAGCCCTTGCCCAACAAAGATCCTGCAACTCCTGCTCAGCACCCTCGATGGAAGGTGTAAATGTACCCTCGGGAATAGGACGAACATCACTACTAACCATATCAGCTATCTTGTTAGTATTGGTTACAACTACCTCGTAAGCCTTTTCCTTGCCGAGATAGTCGAACTCAGCCAACATCTCCTCAGTGGTGCGGAAATACAGCGGTGCCTGATTGTCAACATCACCATAGCCTTGTCCAGCCTGAAGAATAGTCCTGTAAATACCATCCTCAGCATCTTTGAAGTGAACATCACATGTTGCAACGACAGGCTTGCCAAGCTTGTCACCAAGTGAAACTATGCGACGATTGAGATTTCGCAGACCCTCGTCATCAGCCACCTTGCCGCTGCGTGTAAGGAACTGGTTGTTACCGATAGGCTGTATCTCGAGATAATCGTAGAGCTCAGCGATCTTTTCTATCTGCTGCTCAGATTTATTATCAAGAATTGCACGGAAAAGCTCGCCTGCTTCACATGCACTGCCTATAATAAGACCCTCTCTGTGCTTCTGCAATACCGACAGAGGTACACGTGGCTTTCTGTAGAAATATTCAAGGTTGGAGTAGGATACCAACTTGTAAAGATTTTTAAGTCCAACTGCATCCTTTACAAGGATGATCATGTGATAATATGGCAGCTTCTTAACATCGATATCAGATAGTATAGTGTTGAGATCTTCAAGCTTTGTAAGCTGTCTACCCTTTCCGACATCTGCCATCATCTTACAGAAGATATCAGCAAGCATCTTAGCATCTGCATCTGCCCTGTGATGATTGAAATTGCCTAGCTTATACCAGTTTGCAACGGTATCAAGCTTGTGGTTCTTAAGATTTGGAAGTGCCGCACGACATAGCTTAACCGTATCAACATAGCGAAGCTCCCATTCAATACCGCTGCGCTTTGCTGCTTCTCTTATAAAACCTGTATCAAAATCTGCATTATGTGCAATAAGCACCGCCTTACCGGCGAAATCCTTAAACTTCTGTATGGCTTCAGCCTCCGATAGTGCATTCTCAACCATATCATCAGTTATACCTGTCAGCTCAGTAATGTTCGGGGGAATCGGCTTTCCTGGGTTAACAAAAGTCTGGAAAGTATCAACTACCTCAAGATTTCTGAGGAGTACTGCACCTATCTCAGTGATGCGCTCGCTCTCGCTGGAAAGACCAGTTGTTTCAATATCAAATATAACAAGGTCATCATTGATGCCATGATTTCCACAGCCTGAGATCAGCATATCACTGTCATTGACAAAATATGCCTCCATGCCGTAGATCATTTTCATATCATCGCCGCCCTTGCGGATCTTCTCGATGGTATTCATCGCCTCGGGATAAGCCTGCACATTGCCGTGGTCTGTAATAGCAACAGCCTTGTGACCCCATTTGTGTGCCTGCTTGATAAGCTCAGCAGTGGGAGTGATGGCATCCATATCGCTCATGTTGCTATGCATATGCAATTCTACACGCTTTACCTCTGCGTTATCCTTACGGCTTTCGAGCTGTATAGCAGCCATCGCATTGTGACGAAATACCTGCTCTTTGGTAAAGGCATCAACCTCAAACTTTCCAGCAACTAAGATAGCCTTACCAGGTGCTATATTGGCTTTTACAACATCAGTGTTCACAGCCTTTGTAAGTATCTTCAAAATCTGAGAGGAAGTCTTGTCCGAAAAATATGCAGTAAATATAAGCGTATTTCCATCCTTAGAAAGTTTCTCCTCTGTCTTGAATACCTCTCCCCAGAGAGTTACAGCATCTGCTTCACCAAAAGGCTCGCTCATCTTAGCTGGTTCTTCGAATATATTCTTGCCACAGAAAAGCTTAGCGTCACTACCAAAATGCGGGTGCGTAAAGCCGAGGGTAATATCCTCTGCCTCCTTGAGGAATCCTCCGCCTCCCCTGCGGCCACCACCGTTTCCGTTGTACCTCTTCTCCTCCTTAGGCGGGGGAGCCTGACCAATAACTACCTGTGGAACAGGTATCTGCTCCTCCTGCGTAAGATATGCGTTGAAATCAACCTGAGCCACACCAGTGAACTGAACCTCTATGTCAATACCGAAAAAGCCCTTGACATAGCGGGCAATGCGCTTTTCAACACCAGCTTGCTGCAAAGCCTCCAGACCACCTGCTTTAAGCGATATCTCGTACTTCTCACCGTCGTCGCTGATGCTGATATCATCAAGATATCCATTAACAGCAACTATCTGAGTTTTAAGAAGAGCGATGACCTCTCTTATGTAATCAGCAACGAACAGTGTGCTGTGATATTTAGGGTAAATCGTGACATCGATATCACCCAATGTCCTGCGTATCTCTGAAGATGCACTGAGCATATCAGCCATAGGAACAAGCTCATCAAGTTCAAGATTGATCATCAGCGTATTTTTCGTCTGATCTAAGATCATCTGAAGTATCCTTCCCTCCGAAAGCTTTTGCGGCAGAGAAATGTTTTCAAATAGCTCTTTTAGTGTAGCTGACATTTTATCTTCCTTTCAATATATAAGCTGTAAGCGGATAGCTTTACAGTAACTCTATTTCCTTTTTTAACTCCTCGAGAAGCTTATCCTCGGGCACTTTTCTAAGGATAACACCCTTTTTGAATATCAAGCCCTCTCCATTGCCACCTGCAATGCCAATGTCAGCCTCTCGTGCTTCACCGGGGCCATTTACGGCGCACCCCATTACAGCCACCTTAATACGCTTGTCAACGCTGCGGCAAAGCTCCTCAACCTGCTCGGCAAGCCTAATAAGGTCAATCTTTGTTCTTCCGCAAGTTGGACAAGAAACGATCTCCACGCCACTACCCATACCACAAGCATTAAGTATATCCTTTGCTGCATATATCTCCTTTACAGGATCAGCAGTCAGTGAAACACGTATAGTATCGCCTATGCCGTCGCAAAGTAACGATCCTATTCCAACAGCAGATTTTAGCATACCGATGCGCTCGGTGCCTGCCTCAGTAACTCCAAGATGCAAAGGGTAACCAACCTGCTGCGAAAGCAGCCTGTATGCCGCTATCATCAGCTTCACATCAGAGGATTTTATGCTTATCACTATATCGTCAAAATCACAGTCGTTCAGAAGCTTGACATGGCTGAGAGC
This sequence comes from Oscillospiraceae bacterium, assembly GCA_045544715.1. Classification (GTDB taxonomy): domain Bacteria; phylum Bacillota; class Clostridia; order Oscillospirales; family Ruminococcaceae; genus CAG-115. The sequence goes on from JAZPZN010000083.1 coordinate 5,282, forward strand.
ACTTTCCACCAGTGCATCAGCAGTTGGTCTGCCGTATTTAGCAAGCAGCGACTTTTCAAGCGAGCCTGAGTTCACTCCGATGCGAATGGGAACTCCGTTTTTTCTACAAGCATCAGCAACTTTTCTGACATTTTCAACACTGCCGATATTTCCAGGATTGATGCGTACCTTGTCGATTCCTGCTTCCACCGCAGCGAGAGCGATCTTATAGTCAAAATGGATATCAGCAACAAGAGGGATATTTATCTGCGACTTGATAGCAGGGATAAGTCTTACATCTTCCAGTGTTGGAATAGCTGCACGGACTATCTCGCAGCCTGCTTTTTCCAGTGCAACTGCCTGTTTTACACTACCTTCAACATCAGATGCAGGTACATTGAGCATTGACTGGATATATATCTTATCGCCACCGAGGGTGAGCTTTCCGAGTTTTACTTTTTGTACGCTCATATTAACCTCCAGTTACAAGTCGTGAGATATCGTTGAATGTCACTACCAACATAAGCAACATCAGCAGTGCAAGACCTACAAAATGGACCATGCCCTCAACCTCGGGCTTCAGTGGCTTACGACGAATTGCCTCAATTACGAGAAATAGAAATCGGCAACCGTCTAGCGCAGGTATCGGCAGAAGATTGAAAACACCAACATTTATCGTGATAAGCGACGCAATGCCGAGGAACGTGCTAAGCCCGTAGCTAACACTCTGGGATACCACATTCACAACGCCAACAGGCCCTGACAGGTCGTTAAGTCCGTACTTGCCTCTGATAATATCCACCAATGACATCAGCACTAAACGTGCAGTGGAAAGGCTTTCCTTAAAGCCCTCAGAAAGCACCGTAAGCACTGTTTTTTCACGAGAATACACTTTGAAATCAAAATAGATACTAGATGCGCCATCTTCACCCTGACGGTGCTGAAACTCTACATCGTTCAGCATCATGACCGCACCGTTTCTGCGTACCTTGATATCATAGACTAGGTTGCCCTCTTCATTCTTTGTATCACTGTTCTGCAGCTTATATATGATGTCGCTTGCCGTAAAGATAGTTGTACCGTCAATAGAAAGAATCTCATCATCAGGCTGCATATACTCGCTGCTAACAGCATCATCCTGAAAATAGCTGACAGTTGTAGAGGCAATAACAGTATCCGGAAGTGCAAGTGACCAAACAACGATGATATAACCAAGTATCAGATTCATAACAGCTCCTGCAACGATTACAATCATTCGCTGCCATACAGGCTTGCGGTTAAATGCACGTGGATTATCGCTCTCAGCATCTTCTCCTTCCATCATCACCGAGCCGCCAATGGGAAGAAGGCGGATAACATAAGCAGTTTCCTTGCCTTGAATTCGGAATATAACAGGCCCCATACCCAATGCAAACTCATTGACCTGAATACCACACAGCTTCGCTGCTGTAAAATGTCCAAGTTCATGAATGATGATGATAACACAAAACACTAAAATTGCCGCTACTATCTGCATAAAAATAATACCTCTTTCGGCTAATTGCCGCTGAAATCCCTAAGGAAATATCAATGCTTGAAATACTCTACCGCAAACCTCTCTGCAGCTTCTTTCGTTTCTAAGATATCCTCAAGTGAAGGATCTGCAATGAAATATACATTCTCCAGTGCCGCCATTACGACTTCGCCGATATCAAGAAAGCGAATCTCGTCACGCAGGAACATCGCCACAGCCGCTTCATTTGCACTGTTTACGATGCAGGGAGCGTTGCCCTCTCTCGCTATAGCCCTTCTAGCTGCAGCAAGACAGGAGAAGGTCTCCTCGTCAGCCTTAGCAAAGGTGAGCGTTCCCACATCGAAGAGCGAGAGCCTCTTCGCAGGACATGGAAGCCTTTTTGGATAAGTAAGTGCCAGCTGTATCGGTATCCTCATATCTGCGGTGCCCAGCTGTGCGATCACAGCACCATCCTCAAACTCCACCGCAGAGTGAACGATACTCTGCCTGTGAACAACTATCTCTACCTGCTCAGGTGTGACATCAAAAAGACGGACAGCCTCGATAAGCTCCAGCCCCTTGTTCATCAATGTTGCGCTGTCGATGGTTATCTTTGCACCCATACTCCAGTTAGGGTGCTTCAGGGCTTGCTCACGAGTGACAGTTTCTAACTCTGCCCTGCTCTTACCAAAGAACGGTCCACCAGAGGCAGTAAGAAGTATCTTCTCTACCCTGTTTCCTTCAGCACCAAGCAAGCACTGGAATATCGCAGAATGCTCACTGTCTATCGGCAGAAGCTTGACGTTATTATCACGAACACAATCGGTAACCAATCTGCCACCAGCAACGAGAGTTTCCTTGTTTGCAAGGGCAATGTCATTGCCTGCCTTTGCAGCCTCTAGGGTAGGAAGAAGTCCGACCATACCGACAACGCTGTTGACAACCGTATCACATTTGAATCTTGCAAGGGCACATAGACCCTCCATTCCACTCAACACCTTGATATCTGTATCAGCAAGACGTGTATACAGCTCGCTGTAGTAGTTTTCGTCAAAAATGCATACATATTCAGGATGAAACTCTCTTGCTTGCTCTTCCAGCTGCTTCACGCTGCTGTTTACTGCCAAAGCCTTCACCCTTATATTATGCTCTCTGCAGACATCTAATGTCTGCACTCCAATTGAGCCTGTAGACCCAAGTACAACTATTTCTTTCATAGCGCCTCTAACAAAACCACCCATTCACCGAGGTGAATGGGCAGATACTCCCTTGTGGTCAGCGTACTGCCAGCGGGCCCAAGTATACAAATGCAGAGTATACAAAGGGCGCAACAAACAATATGCTGTCAAAACGGTCAAGCATTCCACCATGACCGGGCATTATATTGCCAAAATCCTTTACGTCAAACTTACGCTTGACAACCGATGCGGAAAGATCACCAAGTACTCCTGCGAGACAAGCTGTCATTCCCAACGGTATCATTACAAAATAGTTGAAGGATACATCTTTTGCAAAGAAAGAATTATATATCAGGCACTGGATAAAGATCACAACACCAACAGTGATAACACCACCAACAAGACCTTCAACTGTCTTTTTGGGACTTATCTCGGGACAAAGCTTGTGCTTTCCGAGGAAAGTTCCGACAAAATATGCGCCCGAATCTCCGAACCAAGCAGAGAACATCAGGAACAGTATAAGAAACACACCAAGCATTCCGTCTTCGACGAGATATCGAAGCAAGACCATGCAGCTAAGCGATGCTGGCATCATTACTGCAGCAGCACCACACATCGATATCTGCTCCAAACCGAGTTTTTTATGCTGTATCAGCATGATCATAAACAATGAGAACACAAACAACCCGAAAGCAGGTACTGCAAAACTTCTTAAAGGCTCGACTATAAGCAAAACCGGCACAAGAGCCGAAAACACCAAACATGTCCATCGCAATGCCTTATGCTCAGCACAGCGCACAGCATTCGTAAACTCCCATACAGCCATTACCGAAAGAACAATCTCACAAGCAAGATACACCCATAGATTGTCGAAGAGCAGAACGATTACTCCAATAATAATACCAACTAACGCAGCTATTATCCGTACAGCCATTAATGCGTCCTTTCCATTGAATAGCTAAAACGCTCGTTGCAAGATCCATGCATTATAGCCCGCCGTATCTTCGGCTGCGACCTGCAAAAGTACTTATTGCATATTCAAGATGTGTTTTATTAAAATCAGGCCATAAAACATCCATGAAAACGAACTCGGCATATGCAGCCTGCCATATCATGAAATTTGAAAGCCTCTGCTCACCGCTTGGTCTGATCACCAGATCCAGCGGTGGCATATTTTTTGTGTATAAACTACTGTCAAGCAGCTCCTCAGTTATATCATCAAGTGAAAGCTCCTGCGCTGATACCTGAGCTGCCAGCTGCTTCGCCGCAAGCACCAACTCTGCCCTGCCGCCATAATTAAGCGCAATGCCGACAGTGAAGCCAGTATTCTCAGAAGAGTCCTGCTGTATCTCATCCAAAGACTGCTTTATATCCGCATCAAACGGAGTAATATCGCCAAGTATGATGATACGCACATTCTCCCTTGCATGCTTGCGCAGATCGTCAATATACTTTCTGAGTAGGTTCATTATTCCCTTGATCTCATCATCAGGACGTTTCCAGTTCTCAGTGGAGAAGGCATAGAATGTCGCACATTCTACACCAAGCTCTCTACACCATGTTATGGTCTTTTTGAACACCTCTGCGCCCTGTTTATGACCAGCATTGCGTGGCAGACCACGTTTTTTTGCCCACCGACCATTGCCGTCCATAATGATTCCGATATGCTTCGGAACAGCTGTATTTTCCATCAGATAGCCATGATCTCCTGCTGCTTAGCATCGCCGATCTTGTCGATCTGCTCGATATTCTTATCAGTTATCTTCTGGATGCTCTTCTCAGCGTCCTTCATATCATCCTCAGTGATCTCGTTGTTCTTCTTCTTAGCCTTAAGCTTATCAAGTGCATCACGACGAATGTTACGAACTGCAACCTTGCTCTCCTCGCAGGTCTTGCTTACAGTCTTGCAAAGTTCCTTACGGCGCTCCTCAGTAAGCTGAGGGAACACAATGCGCAGCACTCTGCCATCATTTGTGGGATTGATGCCAAGGTCGCTTGCCTGGATAGCCTTCTCAATGCTCTTAAGTGTAGATGCATCATAGGGAGAAACTACAAGGATCCTAGCCTCAGCTACAGAGATAGATGCCATCTGGTTTACAGGTGTAGCTGTACCATAGTAGTCAACAGTAATGCGGTCAAGCACACCAGGGTTTGCTCTGCCTGCACGGATAGTACCAAGCTCGCTCTCGAGAGCAGCAACAGACTTACCCATCTTATCTTTTGTTATATCAAGAATCTCATTCATAACGATACCTCTTTCGATAAAATTATTTAGGCTTATGCTTTGTAACGAGCGTACCTACAGTTTCACCTCTGACAGCGTCATAGATATTATCAGGTCTACTCAGATCAAATACAATAATGGGAATATTATTTTCAGTACAGATAGCGGCAGCAGCACTGTCCATTACCTGTAGTTTTTTAACAAGAATATCATGATGCGTGATAACATCATACTTGACAGCATCAGGGAACTTCTTGGGATCCTTATCATAAATGCCGTCAACCATAGTTGCTTTAAGTATTATATCTGCGCTGAGCTCTGCAGCTCGCAGTGACGCAGCACTATCGGTCGAAAAGAAAGGATTACCAGTTCCGCAGCCAAAGATAACGACTCTGCCTTTCTCAAGATGTCTTATCGCCTTACCTAGGATGAAAGGCCCTGCCACCTGCTGCATTGTGATAGCAGTCTGCACTCTGCATACACATCCAAGACTCTCCAGTACATCAGCAACCGCCAGTGCGTTCATAGCTGTTGCCAACATACCAATATGGTCTGCCCTTGCTCGATCCATACCCTCAGAGGATCTGCCCCTCCAGAAATTACCTCCACCGACAACGATACCAACCTCAGTACCGATATCTACGCACTTTTTGATGCTGCGGCAGATATTTTCAATAGTGGGCATATCAAGTCCACTGCCCTTTTCACCTGCAAGCGCCTCGCCACTGAGCTTCAGCAGCACTCTTTTATACTTTGGTGTATCTCCCATAACTACCTCCATCAGCAATCAATATCCAAGAACTCGAATTCTACCAAGCACCTCTGCGCCGTCTGCGATCTTATCACAAGCTGCAACAGCATCCTTTTCAACCATAACAGGTGTGATGAACGCAAGCTCGGTATCAGGCATATTCTTTCTGGATAGATACTCTACCTCGCCGAAAACAGCCTTGATAACAGCCTTGGATACCTCAACGCTCTTAGCGTTTATGCGGATGTAGTTAGCACAGCAGAAATCATCGAAGCTATTGATGAAGCTCTGCTCACTGTCAGTCCATGTAAGAGACTTGCTCGTATTGTCATGCTTTACCGCAGAGATGATGTCGGATACTACAGCACTGGCAGTGGGAAGCTTGCCGGCACCCTTGCCATAGAACACTACATCACCTGTAGCGTCTCCTTTTACGAGGATAGCATTAAATACATCGTTAACGCCTGCAAGCTGGCTCTCATCCTTGATGACCGCAGGGAAAACACCAATTGAGATATTGCCGTTGTCCTCACGTCTTGTGCAGCCAATGAGCTTAATCTTAGCATCGTAGCTATCGGAGTACTCAACATCTTCGAGGGTTATCTTTGTAATGCCCTCAGTGTGTACATTCTCAGGATAAACGTGCTTGCCGAATGCCAGCGATGCAAGTATGCAGATCTTACGGCAGGTGTCATGTCCGTCTACATCGGCTGATGGATTGCTCTCTGCGTAGCCAAGCTGCTGCGCAAGCTTGAGAGCCTCATCAAAGCCCATTCCGTCACGGATCATCTTTGTAAGGATAAAATTTGTAGTACCGTTGAGGATACCTGCTATCTCGTTTATCTCATTAGCCTCAAGGCAAGCGTGCATAGGCTTGATGATCGGAATACCGCCACCTACGCTGGCCTCAAACATAAAGTCCACCTTATTGGCCTCCGCGGCAGAAAACAGCTCCTCCCCGGACTGGGCCACAGCATCCTTGTTGGCAGTTACCACATGCTTACCAGCCTTCATGGACTTAACCATGTATT
>JAZPZN010000084.1:0-34660 GCA_045544715.1 Oscillospiraceae bacterium
AGTTGAGTAGATTTCTTGTCTTCCTAAGCCCGCTTGGCCTCCGACTTCGTTTCAAAGCACCTGAATTAAGAAAACTCCGCAAGAACGACGCTTTGATAATTTGCGGCGATTTTGGCTTTATATGGGAGGGCGGTAAAAAGGAAAAGGCTCTGCTAAAGAAGATAGGCCGACTGCCGTACAACGTGCTGTTTGTCGAAGGCTCTCACGATAACTACGACCTTCTGGAGAAATACGAGGTAAGCGAGTGGTGCGGTGGTAAGACCCGTCAGATAAGCGGAAGACTACGGCAGCTTATGCGTGGACAGGTATTTGAGATTGCCGAAAAAACAGTGTTCACCTTTGGCGGTGGTCAGCGTGACGACGGGCTTGACCTCGTCGAGGGCGAAAACTGGTGGGCAAGGGAGATCCCCTCAGATGAAGAACTGCAGGAGGGCATTTCAAACCTTGAAAAATGCGGAAACAAGGTGGATTTCGTCATAACTTATGAGCCACCCTCAAAGCTGCAGGATTTCATCAACAATAGCGGTGAGCGCAATCACATCAATACATATCTCAACGACATCTATGAAAAGCTCGATTTCGGCGGCTGGTTTTTTGGAAAGCTGCACCTCAACAAGCTGATACCGCCTAAATACAATGCGGTATATGACAAGATAGTTATGGCGGATATGACGAAGATTAAGAAGAAAAAGCCGCTCAAAACAAAGTAAACTCTCCGCACTGCGGATAAAACATATTAAGGAGAACTATTATGGCAGAAATCAAATTTGAGATTACAAAGGAACTTGGAGTTATCTCCGAGAATGCAAAGGGTTGGCACAAGGAGCTTAATATGGTAAGCTGGAACGAGGCAGATCCCAAGTACGACATCCGTGAGTGGTCTCCCGATCACACCCGTATGAGCAAGGGTATTACCCTCACCGAGGAGGAGATGATCCAGCTTGTTGAGCTTTTCAACTCCCGTGACGAGGAAGACAGCTTCGAGTAATAACACAACACCTCCGCCCGACATACAATGTGGCGGAGGTGATCTTTTTGGTTAACAGTATCAACAGCTCGGCTATGGCGATGATAAGAGGCTCGTCGCAGTATCCGAGGATAAGAGGCTTTGCCCGTTTTATTACCGTACCCGATGGAACACAGGTGTATATCAGACTTACAGGTCTGCCGACAGGGCAGGGCTGCGATAAGCGCATCTTCGGGGCGCATATACACTCGGGGTTAGCCTGCCGTGGCAATGCTGATGACCCTTTTTCTGACGCTGGTGCGCACTTTGACAGGGGCGGCTGTCCTCATCCCTATCATTCGGGGGATATGCCGCCGATATTTGCGGCAGGCAGTATTGCGATGATGTCATTTGTTACAGACCGCTTTACGGTAGCGGATGTCATTGGCAGGACTATCATCATCCACAGCTCTCCCGATGACCTGCATACTCAGCCGTCGGGTAACTCGGGCGAGAAGATTGCCTGCGGAGTTATCAGACAGTAAGCTGAGGTAAAACAGCCTGCATCCGTAATCAAAAAACGAGATCCAGAGAAGAAAGTTAGATCTTCTCTGGATTTTATTATCTCATTAATAAATTAGAATTTATCGTCTGATGCCATTCTTATCAAAAGTTTTATTTAATGCTTTTTCGGTTAAAATTATAGAAATTACAATTGGAATAAACTGAATTCCACAAAGACACGCACCAACAGTTCCTACAATATTCTCCGCCCCACCAATCACGAACATCATTACGACAACAGACAGCGGTAGCATTATCAATCCACTGATAAACCAAATTTTGCCACAATATTTGTGTGCAAAAGTCCAAGTATCCTTATTCTTCATAGACATAGATGTTCTGTATCCAAATTCCGTGTTGATATTTTTAGGGGCAGTTTTCAAGAAATATTTACCAAATCCAATCATAGTAAAAGGAAGCAGCAAATCCATAATTAACATATAAATCCAAAATCCCATTAGCAAAACACCTCCGTCGAATTCTTATTTGTCGATAAAACAAATGTATCTTCAGACGAGATCATTACAGCGCATAGCTCAGCAGCTCCTCGCCGCTTTCAAGTTGCTTTATCGTGAATGTGCCGTTCTCATATATCATATAGCTGCGGGGCTTGTTCTCTTTAGGGAGAGATACAGAGCCTACGTTGACACAATGTATTCCATCCACTTCATTTGCGCAGAGGACGTGGGTGTGACCGTTTATCAGCACATCGCCCTTTTTCAGCGGAGGCAGGGCAGAGGGATTGTGATGATGTCCGTGGGAGAGGAAGAAAGTTCTGCCGTTCTCAAATATCACTGCATAGTCGGCAAGCACGGGGAATTCAAGCACCATCTGGTCTACCTCGCAGTCGCAGTTACCACGCACGCAAAGGAGTTCGTTTTTTACCTCATTCAGCATAGCGGTCACTTTTTTGGGAGCGTGACCGTCGGGCAGGTCGTTTCTTGGCCCGTGATAAAGGATATCACCGAGGAGTATCAGCTTTTCGGCATTCTCACGTTTATATGCTTCCAGCATCCTCTCGCAATATAGCGCAGAGCCGTGGATGTCTGATGCGAAAAAAACTTTCATAATGAGTACCTCTTAAAATGTTCATATTTCGTCAAAATTATGCAAATTGTCTATTGCAATTGCAGGTGATATGTGCTAAAATACATCTAGTGCGATTATTTGAAAGGGGGATAGTTATGTACCGAGTATCGTTTACAGGCTACCGCCCGTCGAAGATGGGCTTCAACGGGGAGAGCGACCCTGCCTGCATATCGCTTAAAAAGCGGATTGCGGAGGAGATAGAGGCTCTTTATATAGCTGGTGCGACTGAATTCCATAGCGGAATGGCTTTGGGCGCAGATACATGGTGCGCTGAAGCGGTGCTGCAGCTAAAAGCTACACATCCCGAGGTGCGGCTTACTGCGATGATACCCTGTCGAGATCAGGATGCCACATGGAGTGCCGAGCAAAAGCGGAGATATCACGATATTATCAGCCGTTGCGACAAAACGCTGTACCTCAGCGATAGGTATGATGACAAATGCATGTTCAAGCGCAACAGGGCACTGGTGGATATCTGTGATGTGCTTGTTGCGGTGTTTGACGGCAGGAGTGGCGGCACGAAGTACACCGTTGACTATGCCGCAAAACAGGGCAGAAAGACTATAATTATCCCCCCACGGGAATTCTAGCATTGATATTGTAGCATATTTCCGTACTTTTTTCAATATATTTGTTATGAGAATTTTTCAGAGTTTTGTTGAAGTTCAACATTTGCTGACTTGATAAGGTTAGATAACAATGTGCAAAATGCCAAAATTTGTGTGAAATGCTTAATAACCCCTTGATTTATTTTTAAAAATGATTAAAATATAAATTAGCACTCGATTAAACAGAGTGCTAAAGTTGTTAAAATAACACTCATACATTTTTAAGGAGGAACTATACAATGACAATCAGACCTTTGGCAGACCGTGTCGTTATCAAAATGGTAGAGGCAGAGGAGACAACCAAGAGCGGCATCATTCTCACTGCAGCAGCAAAGGAGAAGCCCTCCATTGCTGAGATCGTTGCAGTTGGTCCCGGCGGAAACGTTGACGGCAAGGATATAGTGATGAACGTCAAGGTTGGCGACAAGGTGCTTATCAGCAAGTATGCAGGTACTGAGGTAAAGGTAGACGGAGTTGAGTACTCTATTCTCAGACAGAGCGACATTCTCGCAGTTGTTGAGTAATTAATTTTCAGGAGGATATATCACAATGGCAAAGGATATCATTTACGGCGAGGAAGCTCGCAAGGCTCTGCAGGCAGGTATCGACAAGCTTGCAGATACTGTTAAGATCACAATCGGCCCCAAGGGCAGAAACGTAGTTCTCTCTAAGAAGTACGGCTCTCCGCTCATCACTAACGACGGTGTTACCATCGCTAAGGAAATCGAGCTCGAGGATGCTTTTGAGAATATGGGTGCTTCTCTCGTTAAGGAGGTTGCAACCAAGACAAACGATGCAGCAGGTGATGGTACAACAACCGCTACTCTGCTTGCACAGGCGCTCGTTCGTGAGGGTATGAAGAATATCGCAGCAGGTGCAAATCCCATGGTAGTAAAGAAGGGTATGCAGAAGGCTGTAGACGCTGCTGTTGAGGAGATCAAGAAGAATGCACAGAAGATCCAGGGCAGCGAGGATATTGCAAGAGTTGCTACTGTTTCTGCAGGCGACGAGTCAGTAGGCACTCTTATCGCAGAGGCTATGGAGAAGGTTACAGCTGACGGCGTTATCACTCTCGAGGAGAGCAAGACTGCTGAGACATACAGCGACGTAGTAGAGGGTATGCAGTTCGATAGAGGCTACATCTCTCCCTACATGGTAACAGATACAGATAAGATGGAGGCAGTTATTGATGATGCTTACATCCTTATTACAGATAAGAAGATCTCTTCTATTCAGGATATCCTTCCTCTGCTGGAGCAGATCGTGCAGGCTGGCAAGAAGCTTGTTATCATCGCTGAGGATGTAGAGGGTGATGCGCTGACAAACATCGTGCTCAACAAGCTGAGAGGTGTGTTTGTGAGTGTTGCTGTAAAGGCTCCCGGCTTCGGCGACAGACGTAAGGAGATGCTCAAGGATATCGCTATCCTTACAGGCGGTGAGGTAATCACTGAGGAGCTCGGCCTTGATCTGAAGGAAACTCAGCTTTACCAGCTCGGTCGTGCTAAGCAGGTAAAGGTTACTAAGGAGAACACTATCATCGTTGACGGTAATGGCGACAGCGAGGCTATCAAGGCTCGCATCAACGAGATCAAGAATGCTATCGAGGTTACTTCCTCCGAGTTTGACAAGGAGAAGCTGCAGGAGCGTCTTGCAAAGCTCAGCGGTGGCGTTGGTGTTATCAAGGTAGGTGCAGCTACAGAGGTAGAAATGAAGGAGAAGAAGCTCCGCATCGAGGACGCTCTCGCTGCTACAAAGGCAGCTGTTGAGGAGGGTATCGTTGCTGGTGGTGGTACAGCTCTTATCAATGCAATGCCTGCAGTTAAGGCTATCATCGAGACCCTCGAGGGCGATGAAAAGACAGGTGCAAAGATCGTGCTCCGTGCACTGGAGGAGCCTGTTCGTCAGATCGCTCTTAATGCAGGGCTTGAGGGTTCTGTAATCATCGACACTATAAATCGTGCTGACACTGTTGGTTACGGCTTTGATGCTTACACCGAGGTGTATGGTGATATGATCAAGATGGGTATCGTTGATCCTGCTAAGGTTACACGTTCTGCGCTGCAGAATGCAGCTTCCGTTGCAGCAATGGTGCTGACAACGGAATCCCTCGTGGCTGATCAGCCTGAGGAGAACCCTGCTCCTGCTATGCCCGCAGGCGGCATGGGCGGAATGTACTAATATTCCACTGAATAATGAATTCGGCTGCTCGAAAGGGCAGCCGAAATTTTAATTATGCTTGCAAATAGATGAAATATGTGGTCAGATATAATGTAAAGGGCGGAAATATGTTCCGCCCATGAATTATTCTTCAAAAAGTATGCTGAGCATCCTTTGCGGATTGTCGAGAAACTGTTTAGTTATCTGATAATGCTCCGTCGACCTGTAATCAGTAGGAAAAATGCCGTCCTCATTGAATTTAAGTATCTCCGCATCTGGATAAGCCATGAGAATGGGGGAGTGGGTCGCAATTATGAACTGCGAATTGTTTTTCACCAGATCGTGTATGAGTGACAGCAGGGTAAGCAGCCGTGCAGGGGAGAGTGCAGCCTCCGGCTCATCGAGTATGTAAAGCCCGTTGCCGCCGAAACGGTTCTGGACTATTGCTAGAAAGCTCTCGCCGTGAGACTGATGATGCAGTGATTTTCCACCGTAGCTGTCGGATATTTTGGGCAACCCACATACAATATCGTCAAGTTCCTCAATATGAGTTGCGGCATTGTAAAGGCTTTCTGCTCTGAGGAAAAATCCATCTCTCGGGCGCAGATAGCTGCGGGAGAGCGTGATATACTCATAAAGATCAGAGTGGGTAGAATTTGTTGAAAAGCTGAAATTTCTCGTTCCACCCTCGGGGTTGAAACCGCTGGCAATAGCGATTGCCTCCAGCAATGTTGACTTTCCGGAACCGTTTTCTCCGACGAAAAAGGTCACGGGCTTTTTAAATTGTAGTTCGTCAGCATCGCTGAGCCATTCTACTGCAGGTATCTTGTTAAGATAAGAGTTTTGCGGAAGAGTTTTTCTTAATCTTATAGCTTCTATATAGTTTTCCATGTTAACTTTGTTCCCTTAAAAACAAGCTCTATCTCGCCTTTGTTATGCAGCCATGAGAGATAGCTGCGGACTGTACAGCTTACTAACGCATAATTGATGATATGCGGTTTCAGTGAATACTTTTGAAATAGCTTATCTAGAAGTTCATCAATGCTGAGGCTTTCTTTGCAAAGATCCTTGATAGCAGATGAAACTTCATAAACATTTCTGCGGTTGACCTCGGCTAGGCAGCTGATGTCTTCGGCTGGAGCGCAGTGGGAGGGAATAAACAATTTCCCGTCAAGTGTCAGTAGCTTGTCCAGAGATCTCAAATGCTCATCGATATCCATAAGAAACGAAATCCTGAAATTTTCAAGTGTTTTCTCGCTGATAACTATGTCTGCAACGAACCACACATCGTCAGGTGTCTTGACTGCAATCATCTCAAAGCTATGTCCGTCAAGGTGTGTATATTCCATACCATCGGGAAGAGCATCTTGAGTGATATTGCTACAGACGCTTGGTTGCGCAAGAAGTAGACGATGATGTAGTTCTGAACATGGAAATCCGCCGAAAAGGTAAATGGGATTAAGATGAGTATTGTTAATAATGGCTGCATCGGTTGCAGGGGCAAATATTTTGCACTCGGTCATTTTTTGTAGATATGCATTTCCGTTGCAGTGATCGGCATGGCAATGAGTGTTGATCACTATATCAAGTACCCAGCCTTGCTCCTCAATGCGGAGCAGGGCTTGTTCGGCTGATAATTGATCGCCGCCACTGTCTATCATGCAGACCTTTCCTCCATATTCATAAATTCCTATATTAGTTGGACAGTCGATATAATAAGTGTGCTCACCGACTTTATTTAGATCAAACATAGTGCACCTCTTTTTGATAAATGTATTTTAGCATATTTTTTCACTTTGGTCAACATATTTACGGATATTCTGCAAATTACAGAACAAAATACTCTTGCGGATCTTTCTCCGCAGCAATAATCAGGAGGAATATTATATTATGTCCAAGAATTCTAAGAACAATCAGACTACAAATAAGCAGAACCAGAATCAGAACAGACAGAACAACGATCAGAATAACGGCTGATACAGCATTGCGGGCAGTGCCCGCTTTACATATCGCTTGCTGATAATGTGTTAAAGATGTCATTTTCCACAATTAAAAAGTTTTTTCAAATTGACCAAAATCCTATTGACAAATTTAGCGAAATGCGCTATAATAATCAAGACGAAATCAAAAAGGTTTCAAAATATATACAGCGAAAATCTGAGGCTTTTAAGACGACCCTGTGAGGTCGGCAAGGTTGAGATGATTGTCGTTGCTCTTAGGGATAGCTATATAATAGCTGTATCCTAGTTAGAGCATAACACATGAGAGTCAGCCTGTTGCAAAAGCGACGGGCTTTATTATTTTATATGCGGAAAGGAGCGTGGGAGCTATGTGCTGCATCAAAGGACTTACTCTGAAGGCTGAAATACTTGATGAAAGCGCGATAAACAGAGCTGTCACCCGTATTTCGTTCGAAATAATCGAGCGTAATAAGGGTACTGATGGTCTTTGTCTGATCGGGCTTTTTTCACGTGGTGCTGTACTTGCTAAGCGTATCGCCGCAAAGATTAATGAGGTTGAAGGTATAGAAGTGCCGGTGGGGCTGCTTGATATCACGCCTTTCCGTGATGATAAACCAAGAGGAAGTGCGGAGGACTCCAGTAAGATAGGTTTCGATATAACCGATAAGCGTGTTGTTATTGTCGACGATGTTATTTTTACTGGAAGAAGTGCCAGGGCTGCTATCGACGGTCTTATGACAAGAGGAAGGCCTAAGGTGATACAACTGGCATCTCTGATTGACAGAGGACATCGTGAATTGCCGATACGAGCTGACTATATTGGAAAAAACCTACCAACATCTCATGAGGAAACTGTAAAGGTGATGGTGAAGGAGCTTGACGGTTGCGACAAAGTTGTGATATTCGGTAAAACTGAAGGTTGATATAAATTTGGAGGAGAAAATGGAGCTATTACTTAAAAACGGCTATGTAGTCGATAGTGCCAACAGCTTCGAGGGAATATGTGATATCCTTATACGTGACAAAGAGATTGCCATGGTTGGAGAGAATATTTCCGTTGATGCTGATAGGGTGATCGATTGCACTGGGTTGATCGTGATACCCGGAATATGCGATATGCATGTGCATTTTCGTGATCCAGGACAGACACATAAAGAGGATATCATCACCGGTGGTGATGCGGCGGTTGCAGGAGGAGTTACTGCTGTGGCATGCATGCCTAACACTATCCCTACTGTTGATAGTGCAGAAACTGTAAAGTATATCCTTGAAAAGGCAAAACAGTCCAAGACTAAGATATATCCCGTTGGCAGTATAACCAAGGGGCTTGAGGGTAACGAGTTGTGTGACTTCGAGGAGCTTCATAATGCAGGCTGTGTTGCAGTATCTGATGACGGAAGACCCGTTAAGAATGCAAGAACTATGTCCGCTGCAATGGTACGTGCTCACTATGCAGGTATGAAGGTTATCTCCCATTGTGAGGATCTTGATATTATCAATGGCGGAATTATGAACCATGGTGAAGTATCTAAGGAACTTGGAGTTAAGGGAATGCACCGACTCAGTGAGGATATTATCACCAATCGTGAGATTACTTTAGCAGCTGACCTGGAGATGCCGATACACATAGCTCATGTATCTACATCGCTCAGTATGCAGAACATTAGACATGCGGCGCAGTGCGGTGTCATGGTAACGAGTGAGACCTGCCCCCACTATTTTATGCTTACAGATGAGGAGCTTCGTACAAGAGATGCGGATTATCGTATGAATCCCCCCTTGCGAACTATTGAGGATGTTCAGGCGATAACTGAGGGTGTTTGTGATGGTACGATAGATTGTATCGTTACTGATCACGCTCCCCACTCTCCCGAGGAAAAGGCTGATTTTGAGAAAGCCCCCAATGGCGTAATTGGACTTGAAACTTCACTGGCAGCAACGCTTACAGCTCTTTATCATACAGGAAAGATAAAGCTTTCCAGAATTGTGGCGCTGATGTGCGTAAACCCACGCCGTATTTTGCAGATTCCTGGAGGTGAGCTACAGGAAGGCGATATTGCGGATATCTGCATATTTGACCCTAACGAAGAATGGACAGTTGATCCCGAAAAGCTCCACTCTAAATCGAAAAATACCTGCTTCAAGGGAAAGACTCTTAAAGGCAGAGTAAAATACACTATCGTAGACGGCAAGGTCGTTTACGAGGACTCCGATAAGTAATAAAAATCTTCAAATAAAGAAAGGAAACACCGCTATGTCACTTGACAGACTCATTGAAAAGATCGAAAAAACACAGAATCCCTCCGTTGCAGGACTTGACCCCAAGCTTGACTATGTACCCCAGTACATAAAGGATGCCTGCTTTGCAGAGTACGGCGAAACCCTGAAAGGCGCAGCAAAGGCTTTGTTTGAGTACAATAAGGGACTTATCGACGCTCTATGCGACATCGTTCCTGCTGTTAAGCCTCAGGCTGCTTACTACGAGATGTACGGCCCAGCAGGCGTTAAGGCACTCCAGCAGACACAGGAGTATGCTCGCAGCAAGGGAATGTTCGTTATCACCGACGGTAAGAGAAATGACATCGGTACAACAATGGAGGCTTATGCGACAGCCCACCTCGGTAAGGTAAAGGTAGGCAGCAAGGAATATGAGCCTTTCATAGGCGATGCGCTTACAGTGAATGGCTATCTCGGTACAGATGGTATCAAGCCCCTCATCAATATCTGCAACGAGGGCGACAAGGGTATCTTCGTGCTGGTTAAGACCTCGAATCCTTCTTCTGGTGAGCTTCAGGACAAGCAGATAGACGGCAAGGCTGTTTACGAAGTAATGGGCAATATGTGTGAAAGCTGGGGCGAGGAGCTCATGGGCAAGTATGGCTACAGCGGCGTGGGCGCAGTTGTAGGAGCTACCTATCCCGAGCAGCTCGAAGAGATGCGTGCAAAGCTTCCTCACACTTTCTTTCTGGTTCCTGGCTATGGTGCACAGGGTGGCGGTGCTGAGGGCGTTGCAAAGGCATTTGACAAGAATGGCCTCGGCGCTATCGTAAACAGCTCCCGTGCAATCATGTGCGCTTATCAGAAGGAAGGCTGCGATGAGAAGGAATACGCTCAGGCTGCCCGCAGAGAGGCTATCCGCATGAGAGATGAGATAATGGGCATCGTAGGAAAGATAGTTATAAACAAGTAATCTATACTTTGGAGGCAATAAATATGATTTTTGAGAACAAAAAGAAAGCCAGCCTTGTTCTTGCCAACGGCGATGTGTTCGAGGGACGCTCCTTCGGCGCAGAGGGCAAGGTGTTCGGTGAGGTCGTGTTCACCACTGGAGTTGTAGGCTATCAGGAGACCCTGACAGACCCTGCATTCTGCGGACAGCTGATCACACAGACATTCCCTCTGATCGGTAACTATGGCGTAGTTGAGGCAGATGAGCAGTCTGACTGCCATGCAGCAGGCTACATCGTGCGTGAGTACTGCGAAGAGCCATCAAACTTCCGCTGCGAGGGAACACTTGTTGATTATATGAACAAGCACAACATCGTAGGCATTTGCGATATCGACACAAGAAAGCTCACAAGAGTGCTTCGTGAGCAGGGTGTTATGAACGGTGCTATCGTAAGCGGCGAGTTTGACAAGGCTGCCGTACTTGCTGAGGTGCAGTCTTTCAAGGCAGGCGACCTCGTTGCAAAGACAGGCGCAAAGGAGAAGTTCACCTCCACTGTTGAGAATGGAAAGCATAATGTAGCAGTTGTGGATTTCGGCGCCACCGAGTCCCTATACAACGTACTCAACTGCGCAGGTATCAATGTGACAGCAATGCCCTACAACGCATCCGCTTCTGATATCCTCGCAGAGAAGCCCGACGGCATAGTTCTCAGCGGAGGTCCCGGTGACCCTGCTGAATGCACAGAGGCTATAGAGACCGTTAAGGAGCTGTTGAAGAGCGGAGTTCCCGTATTTGGCATCAACCTCGGTCATCAGCTGCTTGCCCTCGCTAACGGCGCAAAGACTGTAAAGCTGAAGCACGGTCACAGAGGCGCTTGTCAGCCCACAAAGGATCTTGAGAATGGCAAGGTGTTCATAGCCAGCCAGAATCACGGTTATGCAGTTGATGCTGACAGTATTCCTGCAGATGTCGGTGAGGTAACTCACGTTTACTGCAGCGACGGAACCTGCCAGGGCATCAAGTATAACAATGCTCCCGCATTCGGCACACAGTTCCAGCCCGAGCTTTCAGGCAATCCTCACGATACAGGATACCTGTTCGACCGCTTTATTAAGATGATGGAGGATAGAAAGTAATATGCCGTTAAGAAGTGATATAAAGAAAGTTCTCGTTATTGGCTCAGGCCCTATCGTTATCGGTCAGGCTGCCGAGTTCGACTATGCTGGCACACAGGCTTGCCGTGCACTTAAGCAGGAGGGACTTGAGGTAGTTCTCATCAACTCCAACCCTGCGACCATTATGACCGATAAGCACATGGCTGATAAGATCTATATCGAGCCTCTTACCCTTGATGTGGTAAAGCGCATCATCGAGATCGAAAAGCCCGACAGCGTTCTCTCCACTCTTGGCGGACAGACAGGTCTTACACTCTCTATGCAGCTGGCAGAGGAGGGCTTCCTTGCGAGCCACGATGTAAAGCTGCTGGGTGCTGTTCCCGAGACTATCCATAAGGCTGAGGACAGACAGGCGTTCAAGGATACGATGGAAGAGATCAACCAGCCCTGCATTCCTTCTAAGGTAGTAGAGACAGTTGAGGACGCTATGGAGTTCGCAACCGTAATTGATTACCCTGTTATCGTTCGTCCCGCATTCACACTGGGTGGCACTGGAGGCGGTATCGCATATACCCCCGATGAACTGCACGAGATCGCTACAAACGGTCTGCGTCTTTCTCCCATTACTCAGATACTGGTTGAGAAGTGCATCAGCGGATGGAAGGAGATCGAGTTTGAGGTCATCCGTGACAGCAAGAACAATACCATCACCGTATGCTCTATGGAGAACGTTGACCCTGTAGGCGTTCATACAGGTGATAGTATCGTAGTTGCACCTGCAGTAACTCTCACACCTGCTGAGTTTGGTATGCTGCGTTCTGCTGCGCTTAACATCGTTCAGGCTCTCGGAGTAGAGGGCGGCTGTAACTGTCAGTTTGCTCTCAAGCCCGATAGCTTCGAGTATGCAGTTATTGAGGTAAACCCCAGAGTTTCCCGTTCCTCTGCGCTTGCATCCAAGGCTACAGGTTATCCTATCGCTAAGGTTGCAACAAAGATCGCCATCGGCTACACTCTCGATGAGATCGTAAATCAGGTTACAGGCACCACTTATGCAAGCTTTGAGCCTACTATCGACTACCTCGTTGTCAAGTTCCCCAAGTGGCCTTTCGACAAGTTTGTATATGCTAAGAAGACCCTCGGCACACAGATGAAGGCAACAGGCGAGGTAATGGCTATCGCTCCCAGCTTTGAGGCCGGCATGATGAAGGCTGTACGCTCCATCGAGCTTGGCATGGATACCCTCACAAAGAAGGCATTCACAGAGCTTTCCGACGCTGAGATCGAGAAGAAGCTGGAGGATGTCGATGTTGACCGCTGCTTCTGCATCTTTGAGGCACTCAAGAGAGGCATCTCCGTTGAGCGCATCCACGAGATAACGATGGTCGACAACTGGTTCATCAACAAGCTGAACAATCTTGTTAAGCTGGAGGCTTGGCTTGCAGACGGCGAGCTCACTCAGGAGAAGTACGACGCAGCAAAGAAGTACTGCTACCTCGACAGCACCATTGAGCGCATCTCCGGCCAGAAGGTTCAGAACAGAAAGCTCGCAGTTTACAAGATGGTAGACACCTGCGCTGCTGAGTTTGCAGCTCAGACGCCTTATTTCTACAACACCTTTGACGAGGAGAACGAGGCAAAGGAGTTCATTGAAAATCATCCCACAGATAAGAAAAAGATCATCGTATTCGGCTCAGGTCCTATCCGTATCGGTCAGGGTATCGAGTTTGACTACTGCTCCGTTCACTGCGTATGGTCGCTGAAAGAGGAGGGCTGCGAGGCTGTTATCTGCAACAATAACCCCGAGACGGTTTCCACCGACTTCGATACAGGCGACAGACTTTACTTCGATCCCCTCACTAGAGAGGATGTTGAGGCCCTCATCGAGACCGAGAAGCCCTATGGCGTAGTTGTACAGTTTGGCGGTCAGACTGCTATTAAGCTGATAAAGCACCTGACAGACCTCGGTGTAAGGATACTCGGTACATCCGCTGCCGATGTCGACGCAGCAGAGGACAGAGAGCTGTTCGATGAGCTGCTTGAAAAGTGCGGTATTCCCAGACCTCAGGGCTCTACAGTATTCACTACTGAGGAGGCTCTGAAGGTTGCTAATCAGCTCGGCTATCCCGTACTGCTCAGACCCTCCTACGTTCTTGGCGGTCAGAATATGATCATCGCTCACTGCGACAACGACGTTCAGGAGTATATGACCATCATCACCGCTACAGAGCTTGAGAACCCTGTCCTTATCGACAAGTATATGATGGGTACAGAGGTAGAGGTAGACGCTATCTGCGACGGTGAGGATTTCCTCATTCCCGGTATCATGGAGCACGTTGAGCGTGCAGGTGTTCACTCGGGTGACTCTATCTCCGTATATCCCTGCCAGACCCTTACACCTCACATCAAGCGTGTTATCATCGACTATACCGAGAAGCTTGCTAAGGCTCTCCATGTTATCGGCCTTGTAAATATTCAGTATGTAGTTTACAATCACGAGGTATTCGTTATCGAGGTAAATCCCCGTTCCTCCAGAACTGTACCTTATATCAGTAAGGTTACAGGTGTGCCTATGGTCGACCTTGCTACAAAGATACTCCTCGGCAAGAAGCTGAAGGATATGGGTTATCAGAGCGGTCTTTATCCCTCTGCTGATTATATCGCTGTTAAGGTTCCCGTATTCAGCTTCGAGAAGCTCCACGACGTAGATAACCAGCTCGGCCCTGAGATGAAATCTACTGGTGAGTGCCTTGGTATCGCAAAGACCTTTGGCGAGGCTCTCCTTAAGGGCCTTACCGCTGCAGGCTATAAGATGTATGATAAGGGCGGTGTTCTTATCTCTGTTCGTGACAGCGATAAGAACGAGGTTATCGAGATCGCAAGCCGCTTTGAGGCTCTCGGATTTGAGATCTACGCAACAGGCGGTACAGCATCTATCCTCAACCGCAACATGATCGCAACCAACCATGCATACCGCATCGGCAAGGGTGATCCTGACGTTATCTCTCTGCTGGAGAGTGGCAAGATCAACTATGTTATCTCTACCTCCGAAACAGGCAGACAGCCCTCCCGTGACAGCGTAAAGATGCGTCGTAAGGCTGTAGAGCGTTCTATCGCTTGCCTTACATCTATCGACACTGCAAACGCACTGCTGGAGTGCCTTGAGATGCATAAGAGTGTTGATGATGTTGAGATGGTAGACATCACAAAGATCTGATCGTCACGATTAATACTACTAACCCAAACGGCGGGAAGATCTCTCGCCGTTTTCGGGCATATTCGGGCGACCGAAGTTCAACGAAAGGAAACCCAATGAAAATAGGCAAATATCCAGTCAAGCGCACCTATAAGATCGCACAGCTTATCTGCGATATTCTTTCGCTTGGTTTTGTTTTGATGATAGTATCGCTGACTGTCGGCTTTATTGATGAATATAACGAGCTTCTAAATACTCTTGGTGCTGAGCATGTTGCCAACATTGCAGCTTCGGCTGATACTACGATAGAGTGGCGGCAGTGGCTGTCGCTCATCTGTCCGTTGCTGGCAGTGGCTATCCTTGCTGTGTACATAGTGCTCATATTCAAGAGCCATAAATTCAGCCGATACAGTGTCACAAAGCTCACTGCACAGAAATGCTATGAGACCTATGCATTTTTTGTGTCGATATGTAAGCTGCCTGCACTGATCATCGTTGTTGATTACACGATGATAATCCATGACAAGCTGCGCCTTGCGCCTTTATATGATTTCGGCTGGTTCAGCGCAACGAGCATCCTTTATCTGCTGATACTTGCGATAATCATCCGTTACGGAATGCACAGAATATCCAAAATAACAGAGCGGCCTGCTGCAGCAGAGCCCGATACAGTCAAGGTCAGAGCAGTGGCGAAGACCATAGAAAGATCCGATAACAAGGAGGAAACATGAGTTACTTTTGCGACAAATACCCCATAATTGAGAAAAAAACTCTCGGTAAGGAGATATATTCCTATACAGTATCATGCCCCGACGCTGCAAAGGCTGCGGCAGCAGGACAGTTTGCAAATATTACAGCCCCTGGCTTTACTCTGCGCAGACCTATCTCTATCTGCGGTATCGATAAGGTGAACGGCACTCTCCGTTTCGTATTTGAGGTAAGGGGAAAGGGCACAGCAGAGATAGCTAAGCTGAACGTCGGTGACTGTATGGATGTTCTCGGTCCTCTCGGCAATGGCTTTAAGCTCCCCGAGGGCAAGAAGATAGTAGTAGTCGGCGGCGGAATCGGTGTGCCTCCCATGCTTGGAACAGCGAAGGCTCACGAAGGTGAAGTGACAGCTATCCTCGGCTTCAGGAACTATGAGAAGATAATCCTTGCCGATGAGTTTGAGAAGGCAGGAGTTAAGACTATCGTCTGCACAGATGATGGCAGTGTAGGCAGAAAGGGTGTTGTTACCGAGCCTCTCAATGAAGAGCTTGACGGTGGCGATGTGGCTCTTGTATGCGCCTGCGGTCCTGAGCCTATGATAAAGGCTGTAGTTGCTGCGTGTGACGCAAAGGGAGTTCCCTGTCAGGTGTCCCTTGAGCAGCGTATGGGTTGCGGAGTAGGCGCCTGCGTAGTATGTAGCTGCATGACTGTAAGGAATGGTCAGGAGCATTACGCAAGAGTATGCAAGGATGGACCTGTATTTGACAGCAAGGAGGTAAAGTTCAATGGCTGATCTTTCTGTAAGAATTGCGGGAGTTGAATTCCCTAATCCTATTATTGCGGCATCGGGAACTTATGGCAACGGTGAGTGCTACACAGACCTCTATCCGCTCTCAAAGCTTGGCGGTGTATCCTGCAAGGGTATGACTATCAACCCCAAGATGGGAAATCCCCCTCCACGTATAGCTGAAACTCCCTCCGGTATACTCAATGCGGTAGGTCTGCAGAACATCGGCGTACACGCATTTGTTGACTACTACCTCGATATGATAAAGGAAGAGGGTAATGTAATAATCGCAAACGTAGCGGGTGCAACTCTTGATGATTACATCGCTGCGGCTGAGGTGCTTGACAGCAGCTCCATCGATATGATAGAGCTGAATATCTCCTGCCCCAATGTCAAAGCAGGCGGAGCTACGTGGGGTGTCACCTGCGAGGGTGCAGCGGCTGTTACAAAGGCTGTTCGTGCGGCTACAAGCAAGCCCCTTATCGTAAAGCTCACACCCAATGTTACTAGCATTACAGACATTGCAAAGGCAGTTGAGGCAGAGGGTGCGGATTCTATTTCCGTTATCAACACTCTGCTCGGTATGCGTATTGATATCAACAACCGTCGCCCCATTCTTCACAACAATGTAGGAGGACTTTCCGGTCCTGCGATATTCCCAGTGGCAGTAAGATGCGTATGGCAGTGCTACAACGCTGTAAAGATACCGATAATCGGTATGGGCGGTATCGCTACTTGGGAGGACGCAGTTGAGATGATGCTGGCTGGCGCAACTGCCCTGCAGATGGGTACTGCGATATTCACCGATCCCTATTCTCCACTCAAGGTCATCGACGGCCTTGCCGAGTATATGGACAGAAACGGTATCAAGTCCCTCTCTGAGATAGTAGGACAGGTAAAGCCTTGGTGATTTGAAATGTCAGGGCGGAATCACTCAGATTTCCGCCCTTGATGCGTTTTGTAAAGGAGTACGCTTATGAAACCCTTGCACGAAACTAAAACTGAAGTTACATTTAAAGAGTTCAAAAAGCTCCATTCTATAGAGAATTTCTGGAGCTATCGCTTTATTCATACTGTTCTGTTTGCACCGCTGGCAGTATTTGTTCCGTTTTATTTCGTTGACTTTAGATGGATATCTATGCTGATAGCTATCGGTGTTTTCTCTGTGATTATTGCTGCATATTTTATAATTCACCATTTTAGGATGAAGAAGCTCTATAATAATGTCACAAAGCACTTTGATATAAGGCTTTTTGATGATAAAATAGAGCAGGAGAGCGAGAGCGGTATCGTATCAGCTGAGTATTCCGCACTTGAAAAGATAACCGAGACCCGAAAAAATCTATATCTCCGCATAAGCAAAAATCATACGATCGTTCTGATAAAGGATGATTGCCCTGATGAGCTTATCAGCTTTCTGAAAACTAAGCTGCGCAGATACGACCGCCGAATTGACGGCTTTGGGGCAAGTGCTTTGAGAGTTACTGCGTCTGTTGTTTCGATTGTGGTGGCTGTTGCGATATTAGGTGGAGCTGTTGGTATAGGTGAATGTTTTTTTGGATATCAAAAAGTAAGACCCCTTAATTCGCGAATACACCAAATATTAGAGGATACATTTAAACAACAGATGTGGGTATATGCATATCTGAATTGGGAGTACGAAACTGTTGGAAATTTTCTGAATATTCAGTTAGAGCTGTTTGATCAAGATGATTTCTCTGTACGAATACTCCCTCAAGATCAATGGGTTTAGTGCAAGCAGGCTACTGAAAGCAACTGTGTATATTTATAATTAACAATGCGAGGGTTAAGATGCAAGGCTACAATCTGATAGTTGTATACAACACCTCAGCAGATAAAATGCTGATGTGCCGCCGCAAGAAAGACCCTTACAAAGGTCTGTCAAACTTCGTCGGCGGAAAGATAGAGCCGAACGAAAATGGCTTTGACGCTGCCTACCGAGAGCTTTTCGAGGAAACAAGCATAAAGCGTGAGGATATAAAGCTCACACATCTTATGGATTTCACCTATCATATAGACGAGTGCTATGTGGAGGTATATGTCGGACGACTTGAAAGAGATGTGCGGATAAGCGGTGATGAAAACGACCTGTACTGGTCTGATTTCGATCACGATTTCTTCTCAATGGCAGAGTACGCAGGGGAGGGCAACATCGGGCATATTATGGAGCATATCTTGTTCAATCGAGAGCGGCTATTAAACTTATAAAGGAGTGACCTATGAAAATAATGGCAGTTGATTACGGCGATACAAGGACAGGACTTGCTATGTGCGACAAGAGCGAGTTCCTTGCGTCACCGCTGAAGATAATCACAATGAAGGATTTTGACCGCTGTGCAGAGCTTGTAGCAGAAGAGGCAAAGCTCAACAAGGCTGAGATGGTCATCGTCGGTAATCCGATAAATATGAATGGTACTTACGGCCCTCGCAGCGAGAAATGCTGTCTTTTTGCCGATAAGCTGAGAGCACTGCTTGATGTGGAGGTAAAGATGTGGGATGAGCGTAGCTCCACCGTTAGTGCCATCGGAATTATGAACGAGAATAACAAGCGTGGAAAAAAACGCAAGGAAACGTTGGATGCCGTAGCTGCAGCCATCATCCTTGAAAGCTATCTTGCCTACAGAAAAAATCATCCTGATGAGTAAAGTTAAGGGGCACCGTGCGTGCCCCTTGTTGCTTTATTAAATTTATTTGAAAACGATTAACTGAATACTTGACAATTAAGCGATAAAGCTGTACAATATAATAAGAATATAGTGGGGTATAATATCCTCATGTGAAAGGACATAATAGTTATGGCAAAGTTTAAGGCAGCAAGGATATTCAGTGATAATATGGTGCTTCAGTTTATGAAGCCTCTGAACATTTTTGGTACAGCAGTTGAAGGTACAAAGATCACCGTTGAGATAACCGGAGAAGAGAGTGCTAAGGCCACTGTTACTGCTGAGAATGGTAAGTGGCTTGCGGTGCTTCCGCCTCAACCTCCTCAGGAGAATATCGAGCTTATAATATCTGATGGAACTGATACTGTAAGATTCACAAATGTTGCTGTTGGTATAGTTTGGCTTGCAGGTGGTCAGAGTAATATGGAATTTGAGCTACAGAACTGCACCACTGGCAAGGAGAGCCTTGATAACGATTCTCCAAACGTTCGCTTTTACTACACACCCAAAAAGAGTATTTCTGATATGGATTTCTTCCAGTTTGAGGAGATGCATGGCTGGTGTGAGTTTTCAAACAAGGAGTCAGCAAAGGCGTGGAGTGCTATCGGATACTACTTTGGCAAGGAACTCAGCGAGTTTCACGATATGACTGTTGGTATCATCGGATGCAACTGGGGCGGAACCTCCGCATCTGCATGGATGAGCAGGGAATATTGCGATGGTGAAACAGCAGTGTATTTCAACGAGTATGACGAGTCAATCAAGGGTAAGAGCTATCCTCAGCAGCTTCAGGATTATCGTGATTATGTAGAATATCA
Organism: Oscillospiraceae bacterium; assembly: GCA_045544715.1. Classification (GTDB taxonomy): domain Bacteria; phylum Bacillota; class Clostridia; order Oscillospirales; family Ruminococcaceae; genus CAG-115. The sequence goes on from JAZPZN010000084.1 coordinate 19,800, forward strand.
CGCTGAGTGGGAAAGAAAAAGTGCTGAGTATTACTCCACTGTTCCTAATCCTCATTGGGATGGTTGCCTTGAATACTGTGGTCCAAACAAATACCCCGGTCCTCATTCTCCGCTAAATCCAATGAGCCCTAGTGTACTCTATCACAGCATGGTATCAAGAGTTGCTCCCTATACGATGACTGGTGTTATCTGGTATCAGGGTGAGAGTGATGACCACCGTCCCGATATGTACTACAAGCTACTCGGTCAGATGATGCAGTGCTGGAGAGATACTTGGCATGACGAAGAACTCTACTTCATAATCGGTCAGCTGCCGATGCATCGATGGAGTGGTGAGGAGGACAGAAAGCATTGGTGCATTATCCGTGAGGCTCAGGCGAAGACAGTTCGCCGTGATCGTCACAGTGCCCTTGCAGTGCTCACTGATTGTGGTGAGTTCAGCGAGATACATCCAAAGAACAAGATGCTTCCTGCACATCGTTTCTTCCTTGCTGCAATGAGCGGTCTTTATGATGGCAGCATGCTGGAGATCCCCCCCGAAAACCCCGAGACATATGGTGCAGTGTGGAATGATGATAGTGTTGATCTGTTCTTCGCTACCCCGGTTGAGTTTGAGATACGTAGCAATGACGGAAAGATACATGGATTTGAGATAGCAGGTGCAGATGGTGAATTCAAACCAGCCACTGCGGAGCTTTGCATAGCTGAAGATATGACCGAGAACGGGATAATTCGTATAACTGGCGTAAATGCTCCTGTAGCAGTTCGCTATTTGTGGACAAATTATACTGATGATATCACTCTCTTTGACAGAGTTAACGGTGTTCCGCTTGCGCCCTTCCGTTGTATAAAGCCAACTTGCTGATCAAGGAGGAACTATGGAAAGAGCAAAAATTGACAGAATAAACGAGCTTGCAAAAAAGCAAAAATCCGAAGGGCTTACTGATGAGGAAAAAGCAGAGCAGCAGGCTCTTCGTAATGAATACAGAGCTGAGTTCAAGGCTAGTCTTATGGGACAGTTGGATAGAATATATATCCAGGAGGCTGACGGTAAAAAGACAAAGCTTACTCAGTGATTTTAATCTTGAAAGGAAGCAGCAGATTTAATGATAGCGTTAGTTACAGGAGCCAGCTCGGGTATTGGCAGAGATATTGCACGCTCCCTTGCAAAATATGGCATCAATCTTATAATCACTGCACGCAGACGTGATCGCCTTGAGGAGCTCAAGAATGAGCTAGTTAATGAATATGGCATCCGTGTGAAGATTATCACCGCTGATCTTTCAGATGTTAAGCAATGCTATGCATTGCACAAAGTTGTTTCCCGCTATAATATAGATATACTTGTCAACAATGCGGGGCTTGGTGTGTTTGGTGAGTTCACCGAAACGGATCTTGAAAGTGAGCTTAATATGCTCGACATCAATGTACGTGCGTTTCACATTCTGTTTAAGCTGTTTTTAAAGGATTTCAGAAAGCGTGACTGTGGCTTTATTTTGAATGTTGCAAGCTCTGCTGGTTTTTTCCCTGGTCCTTTGTTTTCCTCATACTATGCTGCGAAGGCTTATGTCGTGCGTCTTACTGAGGCCGTGTGGGAGGAGCTTCGTAGCACAAAGAGCGGTGTGAGAGTTACTATGCTTTGCCCTGGACCAGTTGCAACTGAGTTTTTTGAACACGCAGGTGCTGCGTTCTCAGTGAAGCCGCAGACTAGCGAGTATGTGGCTGATTATGCTGTTCAGCGAATGTTTGGAAAGCGTGTGCTTATTTGTCCATCACCTATGATAGAGCTTGGAATATATGCAAGTAGGCTTCTCCCAGAAGAATTTATCTCACGCTTTGTAAGAAGAATACAATCATCAAGAGAGCTTCTTGATTAAGGAGGTACAATGGCGATAACTACTGATATTACTGTTCGCTACGCTGAGACAGACTGCATGGGTATCGTACATCATGCTGTGTATCCTGTCTGGTATGAGGTAGCAAGGACTGAATATATTAAAGCTCTTGGCATGAGCTATTCTGATATGGAAAAGAATGGAGTTATGATGCCGGTTGCATCGATATCATGTAGCTATAAAAGCCCTGCCCATTATGATGAGCAGCTAGAGATATCTGCAAAAATCACTAAACTTTCTGTAGCCAGAATGGATTTTCATTATACGGTAAAGCGAAAGGTAGATAATATGATACTAGCTGAAGGGACAAGTTGCCATGGCTTTGTCAGTGCAGACACCTTTCGTCCTATTAATTTCAGACACGCAATGCCCGAGCTCTATGCAATAATGAAGCAGCATGCAGATGCAGATGCTGAGCTATAATAGCCAAATGGAGATATATCTATGAGAAGAGTTATAATTCTTGCAGTAATAGCTGCTATCGGAATCGCTGCTGCTGTTCTTTACAACATATTCCCTCCAGAGCCTGTACAAGTCATGGCGACGATCGATGAGGATGGAATGCTAACTTTGGTACAAACAGATCCTTCTGCGGTTCAGACTGTTCCTAAAGATGAAATAGGGTTCTCGCTTCCAGCAGATTTCTATTCTGAGAACATCTCTGTTGAGCTTGTTTCCAAAGATGGCGGGCCTATCTATTTTACTACTGATGGTTCTGACCCTGAGGTCAGCAACAAGCAGCTCTATACTGCACCTATACAGATCAACGCTGGAAACGATGTTATTGCAACTACAATTAAAGCTATAACCGTTAATGGCGATAAGCAGAGTGAGATATTCACACGTAGCTACATAACAGGTGCTGATGTTGAGGAGCGGTTTGGTGAAGGCACGCTGATATTTGTACTGTCCACTGATCCATATAATCTTTATGATTATGAGTATGGTATTGCTGTCCCCGGTAAGATTTATGATGATTATGTTCGTGATCATGCCGGACAGGAGATACCTTATAATGCTCCGGGTAACTACTATATGTCTGGCAGAGAGGCTGAGCGTGATATGTATGTCGAGGTCTTTGAGAGCGATGGTGATTACGTTATCTCTCAAGCGGCCGGAGCAAGAGTAGTTGGTGGTTATTCTAGAGTAGTTGATCAGAAATCCTTTAAGCTGATTGCTCGAAAGGAGTATGATCCTGAAAACGGCAAGTTCAAATATCCATTCTTTAAGGATGCTACTGCGTATGATGGCACACCCATATCAGAGTATGACCGTGTTGTTCTCAGAAATGGTGCTAATGACAGAGAATTTGCAGGTGTACGTGATGAGCTTTCTCAGCAGCTTGCAAGGGACTATGGTTATCCATGTACTCAGCATACAACTCCTGCAGCAGTTTTTCTGAATGGTGAGTATTATGGCTATTCGTGGTTGCACGAAAACTACAATGAGGATTATCTCGCAACCCAATTTGGCGGAAGCAAGGATCAATACGCTATTGTTTCCAATACCGAGATACCTGAGGAGGGCAGCACTGAGCAGGCACTTGAGGATTATCTCAAAATGACCGAATACTATGATAAGGATCTCTCTGATGACAAGGTTTTTGCTGAATTCTGCGAGCTTGTTGATGTCAAAAATCTTATGCAGTACTACTGCATGCAGATTTTTATCTCTAATAAGGATTGGCCCGGCAATAACTACAAAGCATTTCGTTATTATCCTGCCGAAGGCGAAGAGATATCTTCTGAGTTTATGGATGGACGCTGGCGTTTTCTGTTTTTCGATGCTGAATATGGTTGGGGGCTTTACGGTGAAGGCTTCCGCTATACAACGCTGTCTGATCTACTTGATGGTTCGCACATGAGTGGTGAGAGCAAGGCGTTAAAAGCATTGCTGAAGCGTCCTGATATGCAGCAGCTGTATGCTAACATAATGAGCGATCTTATGAGCTATGCTTTTGAAACTGAGCATATTGTTGAAGTACTTGACGACTTGTGTGAGATAAGCGATCAAGAACAGTTTTATGCTCTTGAAAAAGGCATTACATCAACATGGGCAAGGAAACATCACTTTGAAGAATCACGTCAGCAGATACGAGATTTTGCAAAGAACAGACGTTTGTTTGTGCTAGCAGATATGCGTGCTAATCTTAGGACGATCGTTGACCCAGCAGCTTATAATGTTACAGTCTATGGCGCAAGTGGTGCTGCTACTTATCTCAGCACTCAGAAAGCTGATGGTGGCACGCTGACTGGAAAATATTATTGTGACTGCGATGTTGAGTTAAGAGCAGAAGTATATGACGGATATGAGTTTGAAAAATGGGTGATCAACGATATTGAATATGAACAACCCGAGGTTCTACTGACTGAGGATTTGGCAGTTGATTTGAAGATCACTGCAAAGCTGTATGTGAAAAAGCTTGATGTGACAGGAAATAACCTGCAGGTGACAGAGATATGTACTGATGAAGCAGCAGGATGGATTACTTTATACAATCCTAACAACGAAAGTATGTCTACTTCAGGCCTTACATTAACTGATGATCCTCTTGTTCCTGCACGCTGGAGTGTTCCAACTATTACATTGGATGCTGGACAGAGCGTTACAATCGTGATGAAGGCTAACAAGACCCAGAATGCTCTTATGAAGTATCAAACTAACTTCAATCTTAAAGCACGAGAGACTCTCATTTTAGCAGATGCTGACGGAAACATCCTGCAATCTATTGATATTCCTTTTATGGATGAAGGAAGAAGATTCGTGCTTGGTGCAAACGGAAAGTTTACTATTAAGTAATATAAAAACGGGCGGAGTTAATCCGCCTGTTTTATTATTAATGATAAAAAAGTCCCCTGCATAAGAAGGGAACTTTTTTATTTGGTGCCGGTGGCGGGGGTCGAACCCGCACGGTATCGCTACCAACGGATTTTGAGTCCGCCTCGTCTGCCAATTCCAACACACCGGCACATTTATTACCATAATATTTTAACACATTTCAGACATTTTGTCAATACTCAATAGCATAATTTTACAAATGGTTTTTCTGATTTTATTTTAAGATATGATGCATATAGCAAATTCTTGTCGCAATATAATAACCCCGATAGCGTTCGCTATCGGGGCGTATTTATACATAACGCTGTACTTCAGTTTCCTTTCCATCTTCAATATAGATGCGAGGAACACGAGTACCAATAGCGCATAGGAGTTCATAGTTGATCGTTCCTATCTGTTCTGCTGCTTTCTCAAGAGAACAACCACCATCCAGCTCGTCGGAGAAAACAGTGACAACATCGCCAATCTTAACATCGTCGATATCTGTAACATCGATAAGAGTTTGATCCATACATATCCTGCCGCATACAGGTGCAGGCTTTCCGTTTACCATACAGCTCCAGTTCCCTGAAAGTCTTCTGTTGAAGCCGTCAGCATAGCCGCAGGCAATAAGAGCCAGTCGTGTTTTACGAGCGGCCTTGTATGTCCTGCCATAGCTAACTGTTGTGTCTGGTTCGATCTCTTTAAGCTGGCTGACAACGGTTTTAAGTTGGAATATAGGCTTGATATTAGCAGGAAAGGGGAAAGCAGCATCTGGTTTGTGACCATACATTACTATTCCTGCTCTGACAAAGTCACCGTCAAAATCATTGTGGTAAATAATGCCCCCGCTGTTTTGAGAATGCATTAATAGTCCACGTCTTCTGCATATTTCGATTAGCTTTTCCTGTTGCTTTCGAGTGAACTCTACATCTTCTGGCCTGAGGCTATCAGCAACAGCAAAATGTGTGTAGCCAGCTCTGCAGTCAAGACCTTTCTGTGAGAGAATAAAATCTGCTTCTTCAGCAGTAGTGATGCCTACTCTACTCATTCCAGTATCAAATTTGATGTGTACAGGAACTTTCACTCCACGCTTTATAGCCTCATCAGAGAGTGACTTTGCATATTCAGTCGTGCCAACAGTGAATATATATCCTTTATTTAGGTTTTCGAAAATGAGCGGAATATCACAGTAACCGAAAATTAGTATGTCACCTTGAATTCTGCCTTCAGTCAATCCCTGCGCTTCCCATAGATTTGAAACGGCAAAATGATTGATGCCGCATTTGTTGAGTGCAGCGGCACAGTGCGTATCACCATGACCGTATGCGTTAGCTTTTACAATTGCAATTATCTCTTTATCCCCTGCAAGGCGCTTTATCTCAGCTATATTGCTTTTGAGCGTATCAAGGTTTATTTCTGCCCAGGTGCGCCAGTAAAAATTCTTCATGTATATTACCTCAATGTGTTGAAATTTATAAGTATTTGTGATATAATATATTAGTAGGAGTTTTAAATTTACTCTGATTCTATTACTATGACATACATCTTATATTATACAACTATTCTCAGAATTTTTCAATAGAATTTCACAAGTTTTTATGAAAGGTAGTTTTTTATGGCAGTACGCAGAAAAAGCAACTGGTATATTTATTTCATAGCATTCGGTATCTCTTTGGCATTCGTGCTGATGGTAATTTTTACTTTTCGCTGGTTTTTGTTTCCGGAACGAAGTGAGCCTGCTGGCCTTACATCATCAGGTGAACTCACAGATAATTTTCAGCCTACCGCTGAGCATGATTTTACTTTGCTGACGATGCTCTCAGATGGTGAGGATGAGCTTCCAACGCTTTATCTTGTTGTGGCTTACAATGCTGTCGATAGCAGGCTTACATTCATGCCTCTGCCCGCAGGCGTTAGTGTTACTGCAGAGGGCAGAGATCTGCGGAATATTTATGAGACTCAAGGTGGAAAGGGTGTCATTAAAGCTATCGAGAGCTCCTGTCAGGTTAAGTGTGACAGGTTCGTTAAGTTCGACCGTCAGAGTTTTATTGACCTAGTTTCTGCATTTGGAAATGTACAGTATGATGTTCAGAACACGCTTCTTATACCAGATGGAACTGAGGTTGAAACATTGAATGCCGGTTCGCAGCTATTCAGTCCTCAGACTATTTTCCGTTATGTGATGCTGGCTGATTTTGGAGAAGGTGAGAGTCACCGCTATAATATGGTATGCGATCTGCTTTCCACACTTATCAATCAAAATTCTTCATATATCGATTCTTCTCTTCTCGATACCTATGCATCGATGCTGATAACTGCTGCCGATACCGATCTGACTGAGGAAGATTATAATGCACGAAAGGCTGCTTTGCTTAATACTGTTATATATGCTGTAAATCCGGCTGAATATTACATTCCTTATGGTGAGTTCACCGATGACGGTGCATTTAATATTGCTGAGAACTCCATCATATCTATGAAGCAGAGAACAGGACAGGATAATATTTAAGGAGACAATATGGATATCAGGATAAAAAACACTATGAATGCGCTTCAGCGTAATAAAATAAAGCCTTACTATGCTGAAACGAGGGATGAGCTTTATGAAATCGTGCGTTCTTTGATAAAAGATGACAAGTTGATCACGGCAGGTGGCTCAATGACGCTTAAGGAAAGTGGCGTGACCGATCTGCTTATGAATGAATACAAGGGGATCTATATTGACCGTTCTGAAGGAGCAACATCTGAAGAAATTGAGGATATCCTTCGTAAGGCTTTTGTGAGCGATACCTTTTTTGCGAGTACAAATGCGCTTACAGAAGAAGGTGAGCTTTATAACGTTGATGGCAAAGGCAATAGAGTGTCTGCTATGATCTTTGGACCAAAGCAGGTGATACTTGTTGTTGGAGTTAATAAGATAGTTGCTGATATTGGTGAAGCGATAATGCGTGTTGAGCAGATAGCTGCACCTAAAAATACAGTCCGTCTTAGTTGTGACACTCCCTGCGCTTTAACAGGAGGGTGTGCTCACTGCCATAGTGATGGAAGAATATGCTGCAGCTATGTAAGGCTCGGTCAGCAGCGAGTCGCTGATCGCATTAAAGTAATCATTGTTAATGAAAACCTTGGATATTGATTAATTTTGAAATTTTTGATGTATACGCTGACTGCACTTAGCGGTTACCCGCACACATCGCTGAAAGGACTACATAAATTATGAGCATTATCAAACTTACAGCCCATTGTACTGATTACATTTGGGGAGGAAACCGTCTGCGTGAGGAGTACGGCAAAACTATGGATAGCGATAAGATCGCTGAGAGCTGGGAGCTCTCTTGTCATAAGGATGGCAAGAGCGTTGTTGCAACCGGTGAGTTTGCTGGAAAGACTCTTCCTGAGTATATTGAGGCTAAGGGCAATACAGTGCTTGGCTCAAATTGCGAGCGCTTTGAGTATTTTCCAATCCTCATAAAGCTTATTGATGCTAAGGATAACCTTTCTGTTCAAGTGCATCCCTCTAATGAGTACGCTATGCGTGTCGAGGGTGAGTATGGAAAAACAGAGATGTGGTATATCGTGGATTGTGAAGAGGGGGCTGAGCTTCTCTATGGCTTCAAGCATGAGATAAGCAGTGATGAGTTTGCTGAGCGCATTGCAAACAACACTCTTCTTGAAGTTACAAACAATGTTCCTGTCCACAAAGGCGATGTATTCTTCATTGAGGCAGGAACGCTTCATGCAATTGGCAAAGGCATCCTCATAGCTGAGATACAGCAGAATTCTAACACAACTTACCGTATCTATGACTACGGCAGAGTTGGCGCTGATGGCAAGCCCAGACCTCTCCATGTTGAGAAGGCTTGTGAGGTGACAGAGCTAGTACCTCCTAAATACGCTACAACAGCTGAAGGTAAGCCTGAGGCAATAAACGGTGGCATAAAGACACTTCTTCGCAGCTGTGAGTATTTCAATGTCAACAAGCTAGATCTTGATGGTGTTGCTACTTTTAGCGCAAGTTCTAAGAGTTTTAACTCTATTCTTGTGCTTGATGGTGAATGCACTGTTAGTGCTGGCGATGAAATTGTTACTGCAAAGAAGGGTGACAGTATTTTTATTGATGCTGGAACAGGTGATTATTCTGTCAATGGTAGAGGAGAGCTAATAGTTACTGATATTATCTGATAAATATTATAGGAGGTTGATGTTTTGGCTTATTATATAGGCATTGATATCGGAGGCACTAATATTGCTTGTGGTATTGTGAATGATAGCTTTGAGATCGTTGCAAGAGCAAAGGTAAAGACGAATGCGCCTCGCCCTTATGCTGAGATACTTGAAGATATCAAAAAGAGTGTTTATCTTGCATGCGAAGAGCTTGGCATCGAGCCTTCGGAAGCTTCTGCAATCGGTATTGGTTGCCCAGGAACCTGCAATAACGAGGGTGTGGTGGAATATTCAAACAATCTTGGGTTTGTCAATGTTCCATTGCGCAATGATATTGAGCATGAGTTTGGTGTAAAGACATATCTTGACAATGATGCTAATGCGGCGGCATTTGGCGAGTTCGTAGCAGGTGCTGCAAAAGGAGCAAATAGTGCTGTTGCAATCACTCTCGGCACTGGTGTAGGCTCTGGTATCATCATCGACGGTAAGATATATAGTGGATCTAATTGTGCAGGTGGTGAGATAGGGCACACTGTCCTTGTAGTTGATGGTCGTGAGTGTACATGCGGAAGAAGAGGATGCTTTGAAACTTATTCCTCTGCAACTGGACTTATTCGCACCACAAGAGAGGCTGCAGCTGCAGTTCCTAATTCTATCACTGCTAAATTGATAATAGAAGACGGTAAATGTAGTGCGAGGACAGCATATAAAGCTATGAAGCAAGGCTGTGAGGTTGGTAAGGCTGTTACTGAGCAGTATGTAAAATATCTCGCTTGTGGAATTGCTAATACGATCAATATTTTTCAGCCTGACATACTCTGCATAGGAGGCGGAGTGTGTAACGAGGGTGATACTCTGCTTGTGCCGCTGAAAGAAGCTGTAGCTGAGCAGATATATACAAGAAATAGTGCCAAGAATACCGAGATTGTTGTGTGCAGTCTTGGTAATGATGCGGGAATAATCGGTGCTGCTGCGCTATATAAGAGCGTTTGACCACTACGATTGTATAATTCCCACATAGGACTAAATGAAAGGATACAAATAATGAGAAGTGATTTAATTAAAGTTGGTGCCGGGAAAACACCCCACAGAGCCATTCTGAAATCTCTTGGTGTTACTGACAGTGAGATGAACCGTCCCTTTATTGCAGTTGTATGTGCTGCTAGTGATTATGTTCCGGGTCATCAGCATCTTCATGAAATATCCAAATATGTTAAGGATGGAATTCGTAATGCAGGCGGTGTTCCGTTTGAGTTCTTCACTATAGGTGTATGTGACGGTGTTGCAATGAATCACAAGGGTATGCGTTATTCATTGGCATCCCGTGAGCTTATAGCGGATAGCATTGAAGTTATGCTTACGGCACATCCCCTTGATGGTGTAGTTTTCATCCCTAACTGTGATAAGATCGTACCTGGAATGGTACTTGCTGCTTCAAGAATGAATCTGCCTGCTATTTTTATCAGCGGTGGCCCTATGAATCCTGGTTGTGTTCAAGGGAAGAGAGTAGGCTATTCGGAAATATATGAAGCGATCGGTCAGTTTACATCTGGTCAGATTGGTGAGGATGTTCTCAAGGATTATGAGAACAATGCTTGTCCCACCTGTGGCAGCTGCTCAGGAATGTATACAGCGAATTCAATGAATTGCCTTACCGAGGCTCTCGGACTTGCATTGCCTACAGCAGGAACTGAGCCTGCTGTAAACTCTGCACGCCGTAGGCTTGCCAAGGAGTCGGGTGAGAGGGTCGTGGAGCTTGTTAAAGAGAATATCCGTCCCTCTGATATACTAACTAAGAAGAATATGCTTAATGCACTTGCCACTGATATGGCTATCGGTGCTTCTTCCAATACTGTTTTGCATCTTCTGGCAATTGCGCATGAAGCTAAGGTTGATATTACACTTTCTGATATCGATGCTATGAGCAGAAAAACTCCCCAGCTTGCAAAGCTTAATCCTGCAAGTAGCGTATTTATTACTGATATGAATGCTTGTGGTGGTATCCAGACAGTTATACGAGAGCTTTCCAAGGGCGGCCATATCAATACAGATGTATTGACTGTTTCAGGCACACAGGCTGACAGAATTGCAGCCGCAAGAGATGCTGACGGTGAGATAATCCATACTATTGAAGCACCTGTTCGCAAGGATGGCGGTATCGCTATACTTAGTGGAAATTTGGCTGAGAATGGCTCTGTTGTTAAGCAGGGGGCTGTTAAGCCTGAGATGATGGATTTCACTGGCACGGCCCGTGTTTTTGATGGTGAGCAGGCTGCTTGTGATGCTATTCATGGCGGAGAGATAAAGGCGGGCGACGTTGTTGTCATTCGCTATGAAGGACCCAAGGGTGGACCTGGTATGCCTGAAATGCTCGCTCCCACTGCTGCAATTGTTGGTAAGGGCCTTGATGGAAGCGTTGCGCTCATCACTGACGGAAGGTTTAGTGGTGCATCAAGAGGTGCTGCTATCGGTCATGTAGCACCTGAGGCTGCAGAGGGCGGACTTATTGCTTTTGTTGAGGATAGCGATAGAATTCACATTGATATTCCCAATAGAAGTGTGCAGTTGCTTGTCGATGACGCTGTTATTACTGAGCGCAAGGCAAAGGGTATCAATCCGCCAAAGGAGTTGACTGGTTACCTCAAGCGATATGCAAAGCTTGTGACATCTGCTAGCAATGGCGCAGTTTTTGAAGATTGATAATATATCTATATGATCGAAAGGAGGACATTCTATGGCAATTGAATCTATTGGAATCGGCACATCAAGTATGTCAACGGGTGCATGGAACAATTCTCGTGGGCTAAGTGCATATCAGAATAATGATATCAGCAGGTCAAGTGCAGCATTGCAGCCAGCTTTAAAGGGTGAAAATGGCAAGGGTGAAGATGTTGGTTACAAGAATGCCAATGTGTCTGATGCTGCTGCTGATATAAAGCGCCGCTTTGATACATACGAGTGTCAGACCTGCGAGAATAGACGATATCAAGATGGCTCGGATGATTCTGGAGTTTCATATCAGACTCCTACTAAGATCGATCCTGAGACGGCAGCTGCGGCTGTTCGAGGTCACGAGCAGGAGCATGTAGTGCGCAATCAGGCTAAAGCTGAAGTTGAGGGAAAAGAGATTGTATCTCAAAGTGTTACACTTCATACAGGCATCTGTGAGGAGTGTGGAAGAGTCTACATTGCAGGAGGTACAACTCGAACAGTCACCAAGAATGCAGATGACAGCCAAAAATATGACGTGGGAATAGAGAAGTCCGAAAAAGGCGGTATTCTTGACGTTGCAGTATAGCTTAAGAATTTCGGGAGCGGTTATTACTGCTCCCGTTTTGTTCTATCGTCTGATATATTCGAATATAATATATCATGATTGTTTTTAAGCTTTTTGGCATGCATATATGCTTTGATTTTTCTTTTTTCGCTGTTATAGCGATATTCTTACTGTTTTTTGGAAATGGTCTTTGGGTTGATGCTTTATTAGCTTGTATTATTCACGAGCTCTCTCACCTACTGGTGATGCGTGCATTTAATATTGTTGCAGATAGAATAACATTTTACGGTGCAGGTATTCGGATATCATCTGGTGGAGTAGAAAAATGTGCTTTCTTACCTAGATGTGCTATTTATTCGGCAGGATGTTTTGCTAATCTCATTATGTTTGCAACTATGTTAATATGCTCAAATTATTGTAGTGCTGCGGTAAATATTCTCATTTGCATTTTCAATCTGCTCCCATTTGGTGAGCTTGACGGCGGAGCTTTGCTTCGCATGATACTTATATGTAATGCACCTCCTGAGTGCATTGATGTGATAGAAAAGATCGTTGAGATTTTAGTTATAATACTGCTATCAGTTTCATTTGTTATAGTTTTTGGTGGCATAAATATTTCATTATTCATAGTACTATTTTATTTTTTGGTTTCGAGCTACGTATCAGATAGGATGACGTAATATTTCAGTTAATTGCATTGTTAAATAGCACAAATATAATGTATTGAAATAGTGATTAATTACAATTTTTAGTGTAGTTATTGACACATAAACCTAAATATTGTATAATTAGACAAGGTCTGAACAGACCAAATATAAAAAGGAGTGTTTTTTATGAGATATGAGATCAAGGGCGAGCCGTTGCCCGTCGTTATCGTCTACCTTGAGGCAGGCGAGAAGATCATGTGCGAAAAAGGCGCAATGTCTTGGATGTCTCCTAACATGAAGATGGAGACAGGCGCAGGTGGTGGAATTGGTAAGGTTTTCGGCAGAATGGTATCTGGTGAGTCAATTTTCCAGAACACATACACTGCTGAGGGTGGCGAAGGTATGATCGCATTCGCTTCCAGCTTCCCTGGTTCTATTATTCCTGTTGATGTTAGTCAGGGCGATTTTATCGTTCAGAAGAGTGGCTATCTTGCTTCTGAGCCTTCTGTTGAGCTTTCTGTTGCTTTCCAGAAGAAGCTGGGTGCTGGTTTCTTTGGCGGCGAGGGCTTCATTATGCAGAAGCTGAGCGGCAAGGGTATGGCATTTGTTGAGATCGATGGTTATGTTGTTGAGTACGATCTGCAGGCTGGTCAGCAGCTGCTGGTTGATACAGGTTATCTTGCAGCAATGAGCGGCACATGCACTATGGATATCCAGACTGTTAAGGGTATTGGTAATGCACTGTTCGGCGGTGAGGGTCTGTTCAATACTGTTGTTACAGGTCCTGGTAAGGTATATCTGCAGACAATGCCTATTAATAATGTTGCAGGAGCTATCCAGCCCTACATCGTTACATCCTAATAAGTAATAGTTCACACGGTTGCCCCACTTTATGGTGGGGCACTTTGTTTTAAGCTTGCATTTACATTGATAATATAGTATAATGTATTGAATTGGGGTATTGAAATGGATATAATATCATCAGAAATGCACGCAGACGCTGCCGTCATTGATCGTATACATTCAACAATTGATGAAATTGAGCATACTGAGCATATAAAAATTTTGCATTGTGTAGAGTCTGGCAGCAGAGCTTGGGGGTTTTCTTCCCCTGACAGCGATTATGATGTACGATTTATCTATATCAGAGAGCCTGAATTCTATCTTAGGCTTGACAAAACTCGTGATGTAATTGAGTGGCAACTGGATGATATATATGACATCAACGGCTGGGATATTAAAAAGGCGCTTCAGCTGTTGCACAATTCAAACCCAACGTTGTTTGAGTGGAACAATTCTCCGATTGTTTACAAAACTACCCCTGAGTGGCAATGTCTCAGTAGCCTTATCGGTGAGTATTTTTGTTCAAAGTCAGGTTTGCATCATTATCTTAGTACTGCAAAAAGCAACTACAGAGAATACCTTCGTACAGATATGGTAAGGCTTAAAAAGTATTTTTACGTTATCCGCCCTCTGCTTGCATGCAGATGGATACTTGCCAATAAATGTGCCCCTCCAATGCTTTTCTCTGAGCTTGCTGAAGCAGAACTTCCCGCTGACCTTATTTCACCAATCAACAAATTGCTTGATATGAAGATCAACAGTCCAGAGATTACTGAATGTCCACGAGTTGACGCTATTAATCAATATATTGAACGAGAGTTTGAACTGATTTCCGAGGAAATAGTCAAATATCAGTGCATTGAAAACAAGAGCTGGCAGCCTTTGAACGATACTTTTTTGCGGCTTATAGATTCGTACAATGTTAGCTATCGCAAATGATAAATATAACTACTTGCACCATGAAAGCTTGAAAGGAGCATAATTATGGCTTTTTTAATTGAGGATGGAATATTGATTGGCTACCCTGATGAGGATGAAGCAGCTAACCTAACTATTCCTGATATCGTTACTGAGATAGGAGATTCGGTTTTTGGTAGTTGCATCGAACTTGAAGAGGTTAAATTTCCTGCAACCCTTAAAAAGATAGGGGCAGATGCATTTATGTATTGCGAAAAACTAAGGTCTATCACTATTCCAGAGGGTGTGACAGAGATT
>JAZPZN010000085.1:0-6033 GCA_045544715.1 Oscillospiraceae bacterium
ATTCCCACCCCTCTGAATAAATGCTTATATTTCTTGTACAGTTTCGATTTTGGGTTGATAATAGATCACCTGGTTGTAGTATAAACTTCTTCGCTGAACTATGACCTTCTACACCAGCTATACTATGAATATGAACATGTAAAATATCACCATTACCCAGTTCAGCTTCATGATGATAGCCGATTTCAAATATTACTTTGTGATTTTCATCGTATTCACGATATTGATAACCGAATATAATAATTAACTACATCTCTATCTGTTGCGCTATATCAATCTATAAACATTGTAGCATAAAAAATATATTATTACAAGAGTTGATATACCCACAAACGTTCGTTTATGGGTAATTTTTCTGCGCTCCGAAAACACCCTGTTTGGAGGGCTAAATCAGCCTGTTTTCTTCCCAGAACTTATCCCAAAATCTACTTCCCACAAAGCACCGTTTTTGGAACGCCTGTTGATACCGAATTTAACCTCACAACAGCGGAATACGATGTTTATATCGTTTTAGCGTTAATAAACGCTTTTTATGAAGTCAAACGGCTTTATAAAAACTCGCTTTTTCCCTGTCAGAATGATCCTTATCAACCGCACATAACAGCCAACCGCAATTATTATTCACCTCAATGCAAACATAACAATAATCAAAACAATACGGAGGTACACAATGTTTGAAGATTACAACGATATGATCACAGTTGAGGAGCTTTGCTTTATGCTCCGAATAGGCAGAAACAAGGCTTATGACCTGCTCCGCAGCGGCAGGATAGGCGCATTCCGTGACGGCAGGCTGTGGATGATTCCGAAAGAGGCGGTCATTGAGTATGTCAGAAAGAACAAGAAATGAACTAGTCCGATAGCTTTACGGCTATCGGACATTTTTATAGTCGGATTATGTCGAGCCGCTTCTGCTCTGCGTAGCTGACAGTGAAATGCGTCCCTCCCCTGCTCTCACGCAGATAGCATATCAGGTGACCGCTGTTATCGACAAGGTGGCGGTTGCGGTCAAGCATACAGCTGTTAGTATATGTATCAGCAAGAATCCTAACTTTATCGGCTTTGTTGAGGATATCATAATAGCGGCGCCGCTGTTCCAAGTTCCATTTGAGCGTTTGCTGTTCGGGCGGACAGGGCAATACAAGTATCAGTTTTATATGAGGATACCGTTCTTTCAGACGAAGTACGGTCTCCTCTGCGAGCATATCAAAACCTAACGCCCCCCCTGCGGCGAAGAAACCCACGCCCTGTTCTATCAGCCTGATTATGGCTGATTCAAGGCCTTTTGTTATGGCACTGATATCTGAGGGCAGTTTTCTGTGTCCTGAAAAGCAGGCTACTTTTGATTTGTCTATCATAATACACATCTCCTTTTAGTGATTTATCACTATTATATCATATATTAGTGATATTTCACTAATCTTTTTATATTATTTCAGATAAACTAGATTTATATGAAACAGGAGGTGCGGCACTATGGGAATATATGAAGTTACAGTAAAAAGAATTCGTGAACTCTGCGAGGAACGCGAAGTTACTCCGAATGGTCTTTCGTATATTTCAGGCGTATCGCAATCCACTATCAAAAGTATTCTTAACGGCGAAAGCAAAAATCCAGGAATAGTCACTATCAAGAAGATATGCGACGGATTCAACATAACAATTGCTGAATTCTTTAACACAGAGGATTTCAACAAACTTGAACAGGAGCTTGAATAAAAGTTACAGGTGTGATTTGATTCACACCTGTTTTCTATTATCTGACCACTGCTCACTTTTATCACCTTTCATTATACAAATACAGGTTTATCCTATACTATTATAGCATAGTCTTGTAAATAATACAAGATAAACCTGTATAATTATAATCAGAAAGGGTGATACGATGAACAGGATTAAAGAGCTTCGTGAAGAAAAGAAGATGACTCAGATACGGCTCAGCATTGAACTCGGTGTATCTCAGGAGACAGTTAGCTCCTACGAAAACGGCAAGCACTACCCCAGTGTTCAGACTCTGCTGAGGCTCTCGGAGATATTCAAGGCAAGCTGTGACTACATCCTCGGTCTGTCAGATGTCAGAAACGTCATGACCGCTTGCTCCTCCCCAGAGGAAGCAAACCTCACCGCATTGTACCGCTCGCTGTACCCGCAGGAGAGAAAGCTGGCTCAGGCTTATATGCAGGGTCTGGTGGATAATCATTGATACTTCCCAAATCACAAGTTTTACTCTTTTTTGCTTAATATTAACAAAATTTATGCCCCATTATAGAATGGGGCATTTATCATTTTATGACATTCTGTTTTTAGTACGGTTGCACTCTCTGCATTCTCCACTTTTACAACAATATGATACCATCTCGTTCTCTCGTTTAATCTTTCCGCATATTTCACACTTTAGCCACCGATAGCCATATTGATCAGTTGGAAAATCAGAACTTTCAAGTACATCATTATCAATAATGTACTTAAATCCTTCCTCATACTGATACTGTTGCTCCTTTTCATAGTTCATTTTATTAATTTTAGCTTGCGAATATGGAATTGCATCAACTGGAGGATTACCAAACATTTCGGATAAATAATTGATTATCGAAGTATTATCTCTTTGCATATTTGGATTACTTTGTTGCATCTGAACCCGTCTTTTACGCTCCTCCTCAAACTGCTTTGCTCGCAACTTTTCAGTTTCCGCTCTACGTATTTCTTCGGCATCAATAGCAGCCTTCATTTTTTCAAGAGCTGTTTGCTTCCGCTCAATCCATGCATTATACTCATCAGAGAAACTGTCAATAGTTAATTCACCATCTACAATCCGAAGTTCACTGATTGGTCGAACTATCTGAAAATTATGAATAGCTTCTGAGAAATACTTATTATCGAGAAGATGTCCTTTATATTCATACATTGTGTTATCTTCTTTTATTTGAGAAACCATTGTAGCATCGGAATCAACAATCAATAAATTTTTGTTTTTTGTGTGATTAAACTGATACCGCATAGCGTGATAATGATGTTTCTCAAAGTGCACATCGTATGGATCTCCTATAGCAATCCACAGCAGCTTGCAATCACTTTGTTCACATTCATTGGTGTATTCCTCAATATATGTAGCTGATGTTGTAGATAAAGCAATACGCAAAACAATGTTCTGATCGTTAATGTTCAGAAGCAAATCACAGTATTTTCTACCGTTCGGCAGTTTTACTTCTCGCTTTACATCGTAGCCTAAACTAGTAAAATGAGTATACAATGCGGAACGTACATTCTTTTTATCTGCAGTATCTTGCTTTTCAAATTGAGCATAAGCACACTCTGATTCGCCGATATGAGCGAAATGTGGCTTGCGCTTTTTTCCGTGCTTATAACAAATAAAGCATTTACATTCGGGGTCGGTACATCTTAACTCATGGTTTGCACCTGCTTTTCTGATTTTGGTTTCGAATTCTTCTGTTACTGCCACTTCATCGGCATCAAGAAGCTGTCCTTGCCACATTCCGTTAATCATAATGCTCTCCTTTCAGATAAATCACCATACAGTTTACTTGTTCTTATTAAAACGCTTCCTCAGTTGTTCCGACTGCTCTTCAGTCAAATTAAGCTGAGTGAGTTCCTTATATAGCGCATCCTCATCTTCAATTCCTACACTCTGTCTAATAAATTTATCTCGGTCAAATTTCTGAATGATACTTTCTCGTGAAAAAATATACCCAAACCGATTATGCAGGTACTCTTGTATTTCAGGGGCTTCGGCACCAATTTTAAGTGCAATAGATTTCAAGTCGTTTTTTAAAATTGCATAGCCTACTTCATCATTTGTAAGGAACATATTACTGCAATTCTCTGTAAAGTTTGGCATTTCAATATGATATTCGCCTGTTATTCTTTCACCTGTGTCAATAATATGAATTCTTAATCCTGTAATTGAAATGTCGAGTTCAGATACTTTCTTCTCAAGAAAACTTTCGCACAAATCAATTAGAAAGTCCTCCACGAACCACCCCATATTATCTAGCATGAGCTGATTTAATGCAGCGTTAACCAATTCGTTTTGAGGACGATTCAATTTTTGTGCAAGCATTTCAAGATCGTTTTCCATATTAGCTTCAATACGGAAGCTTTTTTGTACAGTTATTTTTTTAGATAGCATAATTTCCTCCTGACACTATGCAATTAAATTTAGTTGCAATTAAATTATATTGCATATTTCGAAATTTGTCAATAGGTTTTTAGAAAAAATGCAAAAAATTTAGGCGCGAACGAATTCGCACCTAACAATTATAAATATTTCCTAAAAAACTTCTTCATTTTCACCGCCACATCGATTATCCATTCAAACTGTTTGCTCCACTGTTCACGGTCAGCGAGATCAAATAATTTCTCAACAAAAACATTGCAAACCACCCAGAAAAGTGCTATACTTAAAGCATAACATCACAAGGAGGCACCGCCATGTCCGAGATAATCCACAATAAGCTTGTACGGGACAAGATTCCCGCTATAATAGAAGCCGCAGGCAAGAAGGCTTACTGCCGCACACTGTCTGAGGAGGAATACATCTGTGAGCTTGACCGCAAGCTGAACGAGGAATGTGCCGAGTATCAGGCTGACAAGAGCATCGAGGAGCTTGCAGATATGCTGGAGGTCATCTACGCTATCGCGGTTGCGCGCGGAAGCTCTGTGGAGGAGCTTGAACAGGTTCGTAGGGACAAGGCGGACAAGCGTGGCGGCTTTGCCGAAAGAATATACCTTGAAAAGGTGGAGGAGTAATATGCCCGAAAACACAAAGCTTGTGAATTCCGTCAACAGTCCTGCCGAGGATCTGTTCGTTCAGCTTTTCTGCGAGACATTCGGTCCCGACAAAGCGGAGAATCTCTACATACAGTACCCCTTTGCGGACATCTACGGCAAGCAGAGGTTCATAGATTTCGCCCTCATCAGCGGTGCGGAGAAGATAGCCATCGAAATAGATGGCGAGACCTACCACAATCCCAGCAAGATCTCCGAAAACAAGTACATAGATGATATGCTCAAGCAGAACAGCCTTACATATCAGGGCTGGATGATCTACCGCTGGGTATATAATCAGCTCAAAAATCAGCCTGACAGGATCAAGGACGAGCTATACACCTTCCTCGGTGAAACACCCGACCTCAAGGCGATAGAGAACTATCTGCCTGCGCAGAAAGGTCAGTCCTTTGAGCTGAGGGAATATCAGCAGGAGGCTATTGACAGCCTCAGACAGATGCGCGAGAACGGCGAGACCATTGCCCTGCTCTACCACGCAACAGGCGTAGGAAAAACTGTCACAGCCTGCACCGACGCAAAGGCTGTGGGAGGAAAAACGCTGTTCCTTGTGAACGCGCTCAAGCTCGCAGATCAGGCGAAGGAGACCTTCGCAAAGCTATGGCCCGAGGCCACTCTCGGTGAATATACTGGTCTTGCAAAGGACAAAGACTGCACCGTTGTTTTTGCAACCATCCAGACTATAACCAAGCACCTTGAGGAGTTTTCCTTCAACGAGTTTGACTACATCATCATTGACGAGTGCCACCATGCCGCTTCCAAAAGCTATCAGGCGATTCTGTCGTATTTCAAGCCGAAATTTATTCTCGGACTTACTGCAACTCCCGAACGCACCGACGGTCAGGATATGCTGGAGCTGTTTCAGAATGTTGCTCACAAGATGGATCTCAAAACCGCTGTTGAGCAAGGTATCCTCGCCCCTATCCGCTGTGTGAGAGTCAAGACCGACATCGACCTCTCAGATGTACGCATACACGGCATCAGATACGATGCACAGGACCTTGAAAGCAAGCTGTTCGTTCCCGAAAGAAACGAGCTTATCGTAAAGACCTACCTTGAATATACAAAAGGCAGAAAGACAGTTATATTCTGCACAAGTGTCAACCACGCCGCCGAGATAGCAAGGCTGTTAAAGGAGGCAGGTGTAAACGCCGAGAGCATTTCCGGTAGCACAAAGGTTGCTGTGAGAAACGCTATTCTTGAACGCTATGAGCACGGTGACATAGATGT
>JAZPZN010000086.1:0-13756 GCA_045544715.1 Oscillospiraceae bacterium
ATTGCTGACGGACTTATGGAGGATGACTTCAGTGAAATATTGTCGCAGATAAAGGCGGATGAAGTCCTGCTGACAGCAAGACAGGAAAAGCTGTCTGTCAAAAGCACCGATATCCCTATAACCGAGGATGACCTAAAGGGCATGATAGCCGAGTTTTCCGACTATGTCCTTAATCGCAATATTCCCGAATGCAAAAAATTCATAAGCCAGTTCGTTGAGCAGGTCATCGTGTATGATACTAAGATCGAGGTTACCCTTAGGGTAGCCTCATTTTCTTTGTATGGCGCTGATTACAGCATCACTAAAAGCATCGGCAGGACATTTCTCCCAGAGCCAAAGCGATGATGGAAGTGTTTTTTAAAGAAAAAAATTCCTGCGCCCCCAAAAAGCACAGGAAGATATAAGCGAAAATGCCTGACCGTAACGATACGATCAGGCATTCTGTCTTGCTCGCAACATAAAGTTCGAGCCCTTTGTGGTCGAGATGAATCGTGCTTGCCCTTGGGCTCGAACTTGGTTTTGCCATTTTGTGGCACATGAAGTATGTTTATAGGGTTATTTGGAAATGGCAATTTGTATGAATCAGATATAGCTTGATTAATATATAACAAATTGTTTCGAATTTGCACAGAGTCATTTATGAGTGATCGTGGGGATGCGTGATAGGTTAATATTTCTCCCGAAAAAATTGATTAGGCAAGGTTGTTAGTGTATTATATAGTAAATTAGGAGGGATTCACAAAATGACAATATGTCATATTTTAACATATTAATCAGGTTGACTTAACCTTAAATTTGTGGTAAAATTATAATGTATTTATATCGTTACGAAAGGAATAAGAAATGAAAAATATAATCATTAACGGTGACGCAATTGAAGAAATGAACAAAATGCCACCTAATAGTGTTGATTTGATATTTGCGGACCCGCCATACTGGATGAGGGTGGATGGAATATTAACTAGAGTGGAGGGAACAGATTATGATGGATGCGATGATGAATGGGATCAATTTGATTCGTTAGATAGTTATAATCGTTTTACAGAAGAATGGCTTAAAGCTTGTCAGAGATTATTGAAACCAAATGGTTCTATATGGGTTATTGGTGGTATGCAATGCATCTATTCTATCGGTTCTATAATGCAAAAACTAGGTTTTTGGCTGATAAATGATGTTATATGGCATAAGAAAAACCCTACACCTAATTTTAAGGGAACAAGGCTTAACAACAGTCACGAAACACTTATTTGGGCAACCAAAAGCAAAAAGGCAAAATACACTTTTAACTATAAAACTGCAAAAGAGCTTAATACGGATACAGTTGTTCAAGAAGAATACGATCAAGGTACAAGAAAGCAATTAGGCTCTGTATGGCGCTTCCCAGTTTGTTCAGGCAATGAGCGTTTGAAAGATGATAATGGAGAAAAATTACATAGTACACAAAAGCCTGAAGAGATGTTATATCGTATTATAGCTATCACATCCAAAAAAGGAGACATCGTTCTTGATCCTTTTGGTGGTACTATGACAACAGCGGCGGCAGCTAAAAAGCTCGGTAGAGATTACATAATGATCGAACGTGATAAGACATATTGTGAATACGGGCAAAGGAGGCTGGATGCTATTGAATATGAAGATTCGGATATTGCGAAGGCTGTATTTGATGAAAAGCCATTAAAAGTATCTGTTACAGAGATGATTGAAGCAAACGCTCTTTTAGATGGAGAATGGTTTTATTTCAAAGCTGGAAAACCTATTGCTAAATTATGTGCCGATGGAAAGCTGGATTTCAACGGCGAAATACTAGATATGCATACTTGTGCTGCAGTTGCTAGAAATGTAAAAGCAAATAGATTAAATGGCTTTGATTATTGGTATGTAATGCGCAATAATGTATTGGTATCAATAGATGATGTTCGAAATGAATATAGGAACAAGCTGAAGTTGTTGTCAGAATAAAATGATGCCCTAAACAGTATCTGTTTAGGGCATTTGGTATATTACAATTGAGATAGGTTATGATTTGTTGGAAACAGTTCTTTTCGAAGCTGAATATACTCTGGTTTTGATGACGTAAGTTTTCTAAAGAGTGTAGGTTCGTTAGACTTAAGCTGTTTTAACGCAATCAAAATCTCAGGGCTTGTATCGAAATCAGGTATGACCAATATCTCGTTGCTTCTTTCCTGCTTGTTTCTAAGCAAATACGAACATATCTCATCCCAAACCGATATATTGTTAAACAAGTTGCTAAACAACACTCCTCCGTATGTGATGTTTATTGTAACATCGGACAGTGTTTCCGAAGCGGCTTCGCTTGAATAGTAATTGCGATTTTTAACTAAACTGTCGTCAATAAACCACATTGTAGCAACAACCTGATGATTGGGGTATTGCTTCTTTAATAAAGTGTATTTCTTTCTGAAATTCTGATATTGTCCCCTTTTCTTTGTGCTGTCATGGTCATCTCTGATTTTTTGCTCGATAAGATATATAATCCCATCCTTCTTAAATACCTGGTCTGCACTTAGTGCATTTCCTTCGTCATCGGTTCCAATGCTTTTAT
Source organism: Oscillospiraceae bacterium (assembly GCA_045544715.1). GTDB lineage: Bacteria > Bacillota > Clostridia > Oscillospirales > Ruminococcaceae > CAG-115. The sequence continues at coordinate 2,564 of JAZPZN010000086.1, forward strand.
TTAAGTTGGTATATCCAAGTTTGCCAATATATTCGGTAACTATATCCTCCATAAAATCACCAAATTTGATCTCCCGACTTTGAGTTACATTTTGTATAAGTTTGGTTTTAGCATTACTTAACCTAAAGCAACCAGTATATCTGTGAGGATTTTTAACAACAGTGACTAATAATTCATAATAAAACGATGCGTCAGATTTTATTTTTGAATTAAGTTTTGACACAAACTCTTCGTAGGAAATTATCATAGTGGCCTCCTAATAATGCAAGATTATTAAAAAATATATTTACAATAATCTTTTTAGTGAATAGCATAAATTATTACTATTCATCTTTAATGAACCATTGTCTATTTCTTTGGCCTACAGTTCTAACTAGATGGGCAATAGTATCATGGCTTTTAATGTTTCTAACCTTCTGTGAGAACTTGTCATCATTGCGATTATCAAGTATCTCTAAATCTTCTCCGCTAGGTTTCATAATACTCCTAACAGCACTAATTAAATCGGTAGTATGGATGCCAGGATTTTCCTTTATTACTTTTAAAGCAACTGGAACGATTTCATCTTCGCTATAACAACTCATATATTTACCTCCTTATGAATAACTGTTTTGAATTGGAATATACTTATATTATATATCAACATTCAAAAGATGTCAATACCTTCAGTAGAAAAATTTATGATAATACTGTAATTATTCTTTTGATAAGTATATATTATCTCCTTGAATAACCACAAGGAGGTAATTTTTATGTCACAAACCGAAACAACCACCATGCAGACCACCGTCATCTATAATGATGACAAAACACACCGCTATTTGCTCCGTAAGGAGTGGGACAGCGGCAAGCCCTCGGCTGAGATAATCATGCTCTATCCCAGCTCAGCAGATACAGTGACGGTTGACCACACCACCATGTTTGTCCTGCATAATCTCGAAAGGTTAGATTACGGCAGTGTGAATATCGTCAATCTGTTTTCGAGCATGAATGGCAAGCGCAGCACTTCAGATATCGACGATGAAAACCTTATGTATATCGAGCAGTATGCAGAGAAATCGGATATCATCATCTTCGCCACAGGCACAGGTGGTGATGGAAACAAAACTGTTCTCCGTATGCAGAAGGATGTGCTGGATATGCTCGCTTCGTATAAGGATAAGCTGTTCTGTATAGCTGATGCAACGGGCAGAAAATTCTATCATCCGCTATGCCCTACTGTTCGCAAATGGAATCTCGCAGAGTTCAGCTATGATGAGCTGAAAGCATATCAGGAAGAAAAGGCAATTCCCGACTACCTCAAAACTAAATCAAAGACCGAGGAAGCAGAGGTTTCCCATGAAACAATATCGCCTGCTGATACATCCGATGAATCTATATTACCTGCTGACAACTCCCATGAAACTACATCGGGAAACAAGCGCAAATCTCGAAAGAAATAAGTAATCGCCTTAGCCGCAATGGTTAAGGCGAATTTTTATGCAGAAAGGAAATATTATGTTGTATTTATTCAGAACAAAGGCAGAGGCAAAAACTCTGTCTGACAGAGTACCTGCCGAGGTGCTGTCACATATCTGTGATGTGGCAGATGTGTTGGATAGCTGCTATAACTCCCAGTGTGCGGACGGCGGCTACATACTGCTTGCAGAAAGTGTTCAGGACATCGAGGATATCCAGCGTTTCCATCTCGATTATGCCACAGAGCCGATAGAGCTTATGAAGCAGATAAAGGATTATCTGAGCATACTGTATATACCTGCCACAGAGTATGGAATCACGATAATTCTCCCCAAAGCGATTGCCCCGTTAAAAATGCTGAAAGGAGTGAACGAGAGTGTTCAGCAGTGGAAACAGATATATCACTAAGGGAGTGGACGCAGAAATTCCGTTAGCTCTTATCATGATAATGTGGGGACTGATAGACCGTAAAAAAGAACATACAGAACTTGATTATCTGCAAATATTCACTCTCACCCACAGCAATAAAAAGCAGACTGTTATCCATGAGCAGGAGCAACCAAAGGCATTCAGTGACAAATATACTCTCGATCTGGACTATGGCTTTATCGGCAAGGTATATGTCATTGATGACGGCGACCATGAAACTATGTTATTGGCGGAAGAATATTGAGGAACATAGCATTTTCGCTATGATCCTGTGTGAAAAGAGGTGAAATTATGATAGGTTATTTTCTCGCAGGTATCGCAACAGGTATTGTTGTGGTAGTAGCAGTGGATTGTATAATAGAGGCTAACAAGGAGGTAAAGGCATGATAACAGCGGCATTAGCGGCAACGACCATTGCTCTCACTACTGCAGTAGAAGCATTCGTCGCTGGCGTGACAACAACAGTGACTATCTATGGCATAGCCAAAACAGGCAAAAAAGTGAAGTGATTTTTGGCGGAAAAAAGGACAGGCGTGAGCTTGTTCTTTTTTTGTTAAAAATGGCTTTTTTAAAGGTTAAAAAAGTGCAAATCAGAGTTCTTTTTTTGAAAAAAGATATAATATTCATTTTGCTATCTGTTATGGTGCGGACAACGGAATGAGAGCCTGTTTTTCCTCAAACTTTTCTGAGAAAACTGCTGTCCGTTTGCAAAAAAGCGCACGGAATATTCGGACACTGTCCGTTAATTTGGCGCACCTCTTGCAACATGGAATGAAATGTTGTATTATATATCTATATGACATAATCATGGAGGGGTAAAAATGAATATCCATAAAACAATATCGGAATTTTATATAAAAGCAGCTGAGATAATCTGCAATAGTGCCTGTCATAAATGCTGCGCTGCAAAATGCAAATGCAAGATGAATGTAGATGTATTCGGAGATAAGGATACAAGTGCTATTCCCGATATGTTCTATTCAATGCTTGATGATATTGCCGCTGATATCGGAGGCAATTCAGACATTGATGTTCAACCCTATGGAGAATACTATAGAGGAACTGACATCATTGATTGGGACGGTATTATAGCTAATGCTGAGCGAACTCTTTCGGGTAAAATCAGTAAGTGTAAACATTCGGATGACAGCCAGAAGCGACTTGTTGAGAAAACCGCACAGAAGCTCGCAGGTAAAGTCGGTGTTAGACGTATAGCTGAGATTATTTTCTATAAAGAAAATCATCGTTTTTATGATAAGATTGTTGAATCAGAATATACAGAGGTAGTCAAAGCGGTAGCGCAGAGTGGCAACGATATTCTGTCAAAGCGTATGTATAAAAAAGTGCAGAAAACTACCTCAGAGATTACATTTGCCGCCGCACAGCAGGTATATGAATCTGTATATGATAAGTCTGTAGTGAAAGATAAATATAAGCTTAGTTGGGAGCAATTTGTTAGCAATGTGGATGATATTCCATATTATTTTGATGCAACGCCAAATTCTAACAAACATTCAATAAAACCGCAGTATGAGGGTATGCTATATTATAAGAATACCAAAAAACGCAAAGAGGAGAAGAATTTTAAGTCTTGGTCATCATGCTTTAAAGATGTTGAATCAAAAATTTCGATTTCTGAAAATACTTACCTGAAATTTGTATGGTATTATATTCCTGATTTGCTTGGTATAAATAATACTTATATAGAGTATTTCTATGGTAACTATAATGGCGAATATGTAGCAAAAACTATTTCCAACGAACTAAATGATATCATCATCGTGTGCAATAATCTGTTTTTGAAACATGGAAAAAAACGCAAATATAGCTCGGCGTTTATGTTAATCGACTCTATAGATGATGTTATTGATTTTAACTATATAGCGGAAACATTTATGCAGATGATAGCATTAAGATTAGAGCCTGCCAGATATGATAAATTCCTGACGACGATAGACACAGGATATAGTACGGCGAGAAAGGAAGTCACTATGCTGACTGCTGCAGCAAATTCTTTTTATAAATAGACACCAACGAAATGATATTTTGTTGCATTTTTGTTGACCAAATAATTTTTCCATGCTATAATGTGATCGTAGTCAATAAGGGCTACGATCATTTTACTTTAAGGAGGCATATTATGCTGAAAAATTATTCTTCTGTGAACGGTATCTATGGCTATTATGACAGCAACAACACATTTATTCCTATCGGAATGGATGTGACCGTAACTAAAGCGGAGAGTGTGCTGGAAAGCGGCGAGCTGATCGTCACTTTGGAGTTCCTTTTGAGCACCCTGAAAAAGACGGTGCGTTGTGGGATGAACGATCTTGTAAAGGAGCTTGGTAAATCAGGTTATCCTGTTGCAAACGCAGATACAAAGAACCTGTATAACTACATACACCAGCAAGTAGATAACCTGCCCACTATCGAGTATGTTCATAAGGATTTAGGTTGGGCGGTTGGTACATACGGCAATTGTTACTTCAAGGGTGCTGTTGGTGTAGGTGTACCATCAGAATACATCGGTAATTATGATGTAGCGGTTCGTGGAAGTATAGCAGGGTTCTCTCAAGACTATCTTAATGTTATCTTTAATCACATTCCGTTGGAAGCTTGTGTTGTCATGGGGTTATCTGCCTGTCTTGTTGGATATTTAGCTGTCACAGCACCAGATATTTGTCCGCCTACGCCAGTGTATGACTTTAATGGAGTGACTACCACAGGTAAAACGACCTCTGCGAAGCTTGCAGTGAGCATGGGCGGTGCTTGTGAAAAAAACGGAAAGCAATCCCTTGCAGGTACTTGCTCCACTACCGTCAATGCTCTATATGGAGTGCTGAATAGCAACTACGGGTATCCTATGCTCTTCGATGAGAAAGGTAGGCTTGGTGCAAAAACGGATATTGGCTCGATGGTATATGCCGTTTCTGATGGCACAGATAAGGCTCGAATGAATAGCAGCTGTAAGGTGTCTCCGCCAAAAACATGGGCAACCGCAGTATTTTTTACAGGCGAAAGTCCATTATTAAGCGGTGCGAGAAAAGCAGATGGTCTGCTTATGAGGATAATCCCATTCAGCAATGTCAAGTGGACTGAAAGTGGAGCACAGGCAGATGCTGTTAAAGAATTTGCCGCCAAATATTCAGGACTTCCTATTATGGAGTTTGCCAAATATCTGTATGCTTTGCCGTCCAGTTATGTCATCAAACGATATAATGCTGCGATAGCAACATTGGCGCCCCAATTATCCCTTTTTGAGAACTTACAGGAGCGCATGGCTAAGCTCGTAGCTCTTATAACGGTGACTGCGGAGCTTGCGGAAAAACCACTGGGCATCTCATTTCATAGCAAGGAAATACAGAAGTTCGTGCTGGATAATATAGGGAGTAACACTCCAGAGTGTGAGGCAGAAACAGCGTTCGAGGATATAGTGAATAAGTTTTCTCAGAATGCAGGAAGATTCACTGCGCCGCCTGTTGATAATAAGTACCGTACTCCCATTTATCGTGACTGTTGGGGAAATATCCGTCACGGAGTTAAAATCCAAGATGGTGAAAAAGTGACGGAGGCTGATCTGCTTATCATAACTAAGGACATATTTCTTAGCTGGATGGATGAATGTGGCTATACCAATGTCGAGAATATCCTGCGAGAATGGAAGAATAAGGGCATAATTCTTCAGCAGAAACCCGATCGATATTATAGCAAAGTGGTTTTGCAGAAAGGCTGTCCTCAGATAAACTGTATCAGGATCATTTTGAATAACGGCGATTATAAGGATGTTCCGCCAACTCCCGAAGAAAGCAAGTTCTCACATATCATGTGTGAGCAGCTCATAAGAGAGCAGTACGATATTTACAGCAATGCTCCTTGTGGCGAGAACGGCATGATACAGGCAGTGGGTAAGACTGTTGAGAACATGGTAAACGGCACTTTTGATGTCGAGCTAACAAAGGAAATCGTTGATAAGTGCTTTAAGCTGAAGGTGGATTTTCCTCTCATTCAGAGCTACCTTTATGGTGCAAAGCATAAGGAGTGGGAGAAAAACAAGAACAAGCCTAAGCCAGATAAAAGGCAGATGACCTTGGACTCCATACAGAAAGGCGGCGATAGCAAGAATGGTTAAGTACACCATAGAGCGTAAAGATATAAACTGCAAGTACTATGATAATTCCGTATTAACTGTTATTGATGATGAAAATAAAAATGATGAAAGCTTAAAAGATGATATTACAGTTATTTCTCAACTGTTGAGTAAAATGTTTATTGATACTAAGGATAAAGTTATAAATAATAAGGAACAGCATAAGGCTGTATTATAAAAGGAGAAAAGTCTTACATACACTGACTATGGCAGGTTGGACACCTGATAGCTGACGGCTATATGTGCTGCGGCTTATCCCTACGGGCTAAGCCGCAGAGTGTATGTTTTTAATGATGAGTAAAGCATATATTATCCATATAAGGGATAGAACCTGTATACTAAGAGAAAGGAAAACTGTTATGAAAGAAACAACCATCACTACAACAAAAATACCTGCCGTTTGCTATGCCCGATTCAGCTCGGATATGCAGCATGAGACCTCTATTGAGGCGCAGCTTGATGCAATCTATAAGTATGCAAACAGTCACAATTTCGAGATCGTCGAGGAATACATAGACAGGGCAAAATCAGCGACCACAACTGCTAAACGAGATAATTTTAACCGCATGATTGAGGATAGCAAATATGGCGGTTTCAAGTATGTTATAGTACATAAGTTCGACAGATTCGCAAGAAATCGCTTTGATAGCACCATAGCAAAATCACTTCTTGGAAATAGTGGAGTAAGGGTAGTATCAGTATTAGAACCGACTGATGACACTCCCGAGGGTGAACTGATGGAGGGTATGTTTGAGCTGTTGGCGCAGTATTATAGCAGTAATCTCGGCAGAGAGGTTATGAAGGGCTTTAAGGTAAGGGCAAAGAAATGTCTGCATAACGGCGGTAAACCACCACTAGGCTATGATGTAGATCCTGTCACCAAAAAGCTGGTAATCAATGCTGGAGAGGCACAAGCAGTAAAGTCCATATTTGAGATGTATATAAGTGGTGTGGGCTACAACACCATTATCAAGACTCTGAATGAAAGAGGTATACATACTAAAGCAGGGAACGAGTTTGGGAAAAACTCGTTGCATGAGATAATTCGCAACAAGAAATATGCAGGTTACTTCACATACAATCAGTGGAATGGTAAACATAATCGTCATAAGGCAAAGCCCGAAAGTGAGGTAATTTGCATTCCTGATGGCTGTCCTGCAATAATCTCCGAGGAGATGTTCAATAAAGCTGCGGCTATTATGGAGAGCAGAAAGCGTTCTCCAGGTGCAAATTCGGCAAAACGCCCCTATCTGTTAAGTGGTCTTGTAAGATGTGGCTGTTGCGGTATGCCTATGTCTGGTAATCAGCGCAAGAATGGAAAAGGGTATATGTATAGATCGTATCGCTGCAAATACAAGGAGTCCAATCACTGCTCCAAAGAAATTCGCAGTGATAAGCTGGAGGAGTTTGTACTCGCTCAACTTGAAAAGCACATATTTGACGAAAAGAATATCTCTCTTATCATCAGTGGCATACAAGAGCAGCTAATAAAGCATAATGCACATACAGCCGAGGAACTAAAAGAAACAAACCGCACTCTTGAGAAACTGAAAAACCGCAAAAAGAACATAATTAATGCTATCGCAGATGGTTTAATGGAGGATGACTTTTCTGAGATCCTTAATCAAATAAAAGCTGACGAGCAATTGCTGACAGCCAGATTGGAGCAACTGAATGTGAAAAATCCTGAAATGATCATCAATGAGGATGATCTGCGAGGAATGATATCTCAGTTTTCGGAGTATGTCATCAGCAGAGATATCCCAGAATGCAAGAAGTTCATCAACCAATTTGTCGAAAGCGTAGTTGTCTATGATACAAAAGTCGAGGTTACCCTTAGGGTAACCTCTTCTAATTTTTATGGCACTGATTATCTTATTACAAAAAGCTGTGGCAAAACATTTCTGCCACAGCCAAAATTTATGTAGTGCAGTTATTCACTAAAATATATAAGCAGAAACGCCTGTCGGTAACAATACCAACAGGCGTTTTATCTGCCTCGTAACATAAGGGTCGAGACCTTCATGGTCGAGATGAATCGTACTTACCCTTGGGCTCGAACTTAGCTTTGCCTTTTTTGTGGCATAGTCATTATATTTTCTATAGGGTTTATTCGGAAAACATGATTCCGAAAATACGCTCTTTTTTTGTTTAAAAAACGCTCATTGAATACAAACTTTTTTCGTTTAAAAATCCATATCAATGAAAATGCGATAGCCTGTTACAGCCATCGCATTTTCGGAGTTATATGAGATACGAGATTTATCAGGTATTACATTTTTGCAAGCAGCTCTGCTTTTTTTGCATTAAATTCATCGTCAGACAGAATGCCCTTTGCCTTGAGGTCAGCAAGCTTTTCGAGCTGAGCAAGCATATCTCCACCACTGGGAGCAGCAGGAGCAGAAGTGTCCTTATTCAGTTTGTCGAGTATTTTATGCTCACGAAGCAGGTCTAAAAGCTCACGGCACTTTTCAGCCTGTCCATATACAGAAATACCTGTGAGCATTTCTATTCTTGTCATCTGCTGATTGCCTGTGTCATCGAGATATGTAATCTGTATATTGTTTTCCTGTTCAAGGCTCTTAGTATCGCCGTTACTGGAGAGCATTGCCTCTGTCATGCTGACCTGTCTCTTAACGATCTCAAACTTGACAACCTTGTCATAAGGAATAGTGAATAATTCATCGCCATACCAAGAGGTCATTGTTGCATACTCAGGCTTCAGAATAAAGCTGTCCTCCATAATATTGAGACCAAATGCCATGGGGTCGCTCTTTTTATTAGGCTTTTTGGGGAAACCGCCGAGATAGATTACCTGATATCTGACAAGACTGCCTTCGATAGGAGCTTTCGCCGCATTTGAAGCAGCCTTTTGCTCTGCCATCTTCTCCTTTGTTTCAGCCATAGCCTCGCCCATTTTGTTTTTTGCATCAGCGAATTTCTCTCCAAGCTTTGCGTCCTTGATCGCAGCACCAGCCTTTTCGCCAACCTGAGAAGCCTTGTCCTTAAGTGCGTCCATGAAACCCATAATATAATACCTCCTTATTATGTTGGCTTTATTATAACACAAACATTACTATTTGTCAAGATAATATTACTTACAGAAAGAATGATTACAGCCTCGCCATGTTATACTTAAATAACAGAGAGGTGAGGAAATGGCAGAAACATTTGGACAGAGAGTAAAGAAGCTCCGCAGAGATAAGGGGCTTACTCAGATACAGCTTGCGGACGAGTTATATATCAGCGAGAGCTATATTGCGCTTATCGAGGCTGACAAAAGAAATCCCAGTATGGATATAATGATAAAGCTGGCTGACTATTTCCATGTGACCTCGGATTACCTTATCAGAGGAAAGGCAGATATCAGAGAACAGAGCAGTATAGAATGGTCTGAGATGATAAAGGGACGGTCTGATAAGGAGATAAGCCATGCTATGGGATTGGTGAAATCTTTCTTTGATTGTCTTGATGATAAAAAGTGAGTATGTGTATATTATAGTCAGCGCATAGGACAGATGGGTGACTGGAATAAAAATGATGCCTAGCAGCTAAGTTGCTGTTAGGCTTTTTGCGTTCAAATTTGTGCAATGCTTGTTTTTGAATAATATATGTGATATAATTTTAGTGTAATTTGTTAGCAAATGTCGGAGGTAATAATATGCGTAAAAATTTTGCACAAGTTTTAAGGGAGTCAGGGAAGATAGATATTTCAAATGAGTTTGAGAAAATACAGGTGTTATTTTACGGTGATGGTACACATGATAGCCTATATGATTGTGTAAGAAATAGATTTTTGTATTGGTCACATAGAGGTACTTATTTATCTTTGCAGGAGTTTGATGAAGATAACGGGTTTGAGTTCGGTGATATCGATCCATACGACGCTACGCTCGATATGTTAATTACTTTTATGGAATATTGCATTAATATGATTTTGATTGGTGATATTTATCAAGCGTATTCAAAGATGTTTAACCTTTTGCGATATCATATTGCTTTGGTTGCAGAAAAATTGGGATATATGGAATCTGAAGAAGATGGTTTTACTATTTTAGTTGAGAAAAACTTAGCTGCAGTTTCGGTATCTGAAATACTCCCCAAACCATTATCTTACAAAGTTATTTCCTACAATCATCATTCTATGAAGGGTGATTTAGAAGCAAAGAAAGAAACACTTCTTAAATTTGCTGATTTATTAGAACCGAAACGAGAAATTCTTAATAGCATAGACAAAACATTTTCTAGCGATTTGTTCTATTTGTTTAATAATTTTAATCTGCGCCATAACAATACAGACCCCTCTGCGAAAGGTAAATATAAAAAGGCTGTAGCGGAGATGTCGAATGCTGAACTTGAAAAATGGTATGACGAAACATATCAGATGTGCCTGCTTGCTTTTTTGAGAATAGACCACATTGATCGCAAGGCAGCATTTGATACAATAAAGGATAAGATTGAAAACAGTTAATCTGAATATTTATATCAATAAAATATATATTATCTCCTTGAATAACCACAAGGAGGTAATTTTTATGTCACAAACCGAAACCACCACCATGCAGACCACCGTCATCTATAATGATGACAAAACACACCGCTATCTGCTCCGTAAGGAGTGGGACAGCAACAAGCCATCGGCCGAGGTAATCATGCTCTATCCCAGCTCCGCAGATACAGTGACGGTTGACCACACCACCATGTTTGTCCTGCATAATCTCGAAAGGCTGGATTATGGCAGTGTGAATATCGTCAATCTGTTTTCGAGTATGAATGGCAAGCGCAGTACTTCGGATATTGATGATGAAAACCTTATGTATATCGAGCAGTATGCAGAGAAGTCGGATATCATCATCTTCGCCACAGGCACAGGCGGTGATGGAAACAAAACTGTTCTCCGTATGCAGAAGGATGTGCTGGATATGCTTGCTCCATATAAGGATAAGCTGTTCTGTATAGCTGATGCAACAGGCAGGAAATTCTATCATCCGCTATGCCCCACTGTCCGTAAATGGAATCTCGCAGAGTTCAGCTATGATGAGCTGAAAGCATATCAGGAGGAAAAGGCAACTCCCGACTACCTCAAAACTAAATCAAAGACCGAGGAAGCGGAGATTTCCCATGAAACAATATCGCCTGCTGAAACATCCGATGAATCT
>JAZPZN010000087.1:0-20594 GCA_045544715.1 Oscillospiraceae bacterium
AAAAGCCTGCTGCACCGCATCCTCGGCATCCTGCGCATTGCGGAGTATAGCATAAGCCACGCCGTACATCTGCCGCTCATAGCGGATGTACAGCTGCTCGATGATGTTTACGCTGCCCATGCCGTCACTCCTTTCTCCCTCATTGATTATAACACACGAGGGCGGCTTTTTTTGCACCAAAATGAAAATTATGTGAAAACTTTTTTCGACCGCACTATGCCTTGACAACGGTGTAAAAAAACAATATAATTGATATATCCCCCGACGGCTTCGAGAGCCGATGATATCAGAAATACCAGTATACCGCATACTGTTGAGGAATTATGAAAAAAACTATCGCAACCCTTTTGTGCTGCTGCCTGCTGACGGGCTGCACCACTTTGTATACCGAGAGCCCTTTTGCAGAGCCCTCCACCGCCGAAGCACTCCCCGAGGTGACTGTCGTCACCACCACCGCTACCATCTCCGCTGAACAGGCGCAGCCGCAGGAGGATGCTCCTACGCTGTACTGCGATTTCACCGCCGAGGAGGTGCGCAATCCCCGTTTCTCGGGCTATATACGGCTGATTGACGGAATGCTTGCGCAGTACGATTTTCAGGGCGCAGTGCTGCTCGCCTTCGGGGATGAGATCATCCTCGCCGACGGCTACGGCTATGCGGATGAGCAGACCGACCGCATGAACACCGCAATGGACACCTTCGAGATTGGCTCGGTATCAAAGCAGATGACCGCCGCTGCGATAATGCAGCTGCAGGAGCAGGGCAAGCTCTCCGTTGATGACACCCTTGACAAATACTTCCCCGAGTGGGAGCACGGCAAAAACATCACCGTCAAGCACCTGCTTCAGATGCGCTCGGGTCTGTTTGACTATGTCAACAGTGCCCACAACGTATTCCCCGAGGAGGTGGCGGATGAATACCTCCTGCGTGCCGACTCCGACAACGAGGACACCCCCGATTTTGAGCGGGATTTCCTGCTGGAGTATCTGTTTGAAGCTCCGCTGTACTCAAACCCCGACCACTGCTACCACTACAGCAACACGAACTATTACCTGCTAGGGCTTATCATCGAGCAGCTCAGCGGCATGACCTATCAGCAGTATCTTGACGAATACATCTTTGCTCCCTGCGGCATGGAGACCGCCAACAACGGCTTCCGTGAAACTACGGCGAGGGGCTACTACTGGGACGGCACGTCAAAATCCATGCGCACCAGCACATCTCTCGGCTGCGGCTCGGTCAACGGCAGCGTTTACGACCTGTATCAGTGGCTGATGCACCTGTTTGGCGGCACTGTCGTCAGCGACAGCAGCCTTGACGAGATGACGGATGCGGTGGACGGCTACGGCTATGGAGTGCGCTGCGATGACAGCTATGTTTACCACGTGGGCAACACCGATGTGTTTAACGCATTTGCATCCTACCGCACCGCTGACGGGTTTACGGTGATAGTGCTTGCAAACACCCCGAGGGACGAGATGAGCGCAGGCTTCATCGCAACGCAGCTTATGGAGTATTTCAGCTGAACTGTAAAAGGCGAACGGACAACCGCTCGCCTTTTGTTTATTTGCGCATCATGTAGTGCTGCCGAAGCCGCCGTTTCTGATGCCGTCAGCGTCGTCGTCAAGGGTGATGCCGTACTCAACGAATATGCCCTGCGCAAAGCCGGTGCCTGCAGGAATCGTCACCACCTTGCCCTCGTTGGAGTCGTTGGTGATCTTGATGAATATGTGCCCCTCGTTGTCGGAGTTGTAGTAGTCGCTGTCGATGATGCCGACGGTGTTGTTGAGCTGTAGACGGAACTTAAAGCCCAGTCCGCTCCTCGGATACAGCTTCAGCACCCAGCCGTTTTCTATCCACGCACGTATTCCGGTTGGGACGGTGGCTGTTTCGTTTGGGGCGAGGGTGATATCGTAGGGCGCATAGAAGTCGTATCCCGCAGAGCCTGCCGTTGCACGCTTCGGGAGCTTTATGCCCTCGTATATCTCGGCGGCGTTATCGAGTCCGCTGCCCTGCCCAAACTGGGATAGGCTCACCTTTTCAAATCTTGCTATTCTTTTCATGCGTTGACTGTTCCTTTCGGGGAGTGTTTTTTTGCGTTAAGGATGAATTCTACGAACTGATCCTCGGGTATGGGCTTCGAGTAGTAGTAGCCCTGTATAAAGTCGCATTTAAGCTCGGAGAACTGCTGCACCATTCGCTCGGTCTCGATGCCCTCCACAACTATCTCCATATCCATGTCCTTCAGCATCTTTACGGTGTTTTGCAGCACAAGGCGCATTTTGGGATTGTCGTGCTCATCAACGAAGGTCTTATCAAGCTTTACTATCTTCAGCGGCAGCGACATTACTCGCTTTACGTTGGAGTAGCCCGTGCCGTAATCATCGAGGGAGAAGCTGATACCTGCGCTGTTAAGGCGGTCGAGGTTCTTTTGCATAAGGTTCTGCTCATAGCTTGACTGGGACTCGGTTATCTCCAGATTTATCTGGTCGGGAGATACGCCGTAGCGGTTGAGTATCTCCATCACCTTGTCGGGCAGGTCTACCTGCATACACTGCGTAACCGAGAGGTTTACCTCGATATAGCTGAGGTCAAGCTCCTTGAACTTGTCGCTTGCGATAAAGCGGCATACCTCCTCCAGCACATATTCGCCGATCTTGTGGATGCCGCCGTTCTTTTCGGCAACGGGAATGAACAGGTCAGGGGGGATGAAGCCATGCTCGTCATCGATAAGGCGCAGCAGAGCCTCGGCGGTGACGAAGCGCTGCTCCTCAACGGAGTAGATGGGCTGGTAGTATACCTTGAATTTGCGGTTTCTCAGCGCATTTTCGATTATGGTATCCAGCTCGTTTAGCAGGGTGAAACGCTTCTGCTCGTATATCTCGGAGGTGCGCAGCACCTCGCCCGAGTAGGGCAGCTTGTCGTGGAAATCAGCTCCGAAGGACATCAGCGATTTGAAATCCTGTATCTCCTCGGGGCATTTTGCGATGCACACGTAGGGGATAAGCTCGATAAAATAGCCGTTTAGGTCTACCTTTTTCTTCATTGCATCGTTGATGCGCTCTGCAAGGGCTTCAGCCTTATCAGCGTTGTAGCAGTTCACAACTGCTCTGAAGCGTCCCATGTCGAGGTAGTAAAGCTCTGCATGTGATTTTGCGTCTTTGTTTTCATTTATCAGCACCTCAGTCACATGGTCGAGCAGCTGCCTTGCAGCGTCATAGCTGAGCATGGATTGCAGCGCAGTGAAGTTAGCGATATTAAGCAGGATGATGCTTACGTGCTTGTCGTTTGCGAATGCCTTTTTGATATCATCGGCATAGGCGTTGTATTTCCTGAGGCCTGTAAAGGAATCGATTATCTCCTCGGGACGCTGCAGCGTCATGGTGATAAGCAGCAGGCCCAGCGCATTTGCGAACATCTCCACTAGGGAGTTGGGGTAGAAGCACTGCACTGTCAGTGCCAGTATCATCAGCGGAAACAGCGAAAACAGTGCCAACAGCTTTGCGATATCGAACAGCTTGCGGTAAGCGATCAGGTATATCGTGCCCGTCACCATATAAAACGCAGCGCAGAAATACAGCAGACCGAAGCCCTCGCCCCTTGTATACACACCGCTGTCGAAGTTGAACAGCCAGCCTGTAAAGGGGTTTGCTATCACTGCCACCAGCACCGCAAGATATCCCGAGACATGGAAAATGCACATGACCGGCAGTTTTGTCAGCTTGTGCCATGTATCGGTCTTGCTGATGATGTAGGCAACGCAGGTGGGAGCCATCAGCGAATGGGTCAGCAGATAGCCTCCGTGGGCAATGTTCAGCGACAGCAGGTGTGTGGCGTGTGCGTTATCCAGCAGCACTGCCCATATATCAAAGGCAGCGGCAGCTATCGCAGATACCACCATCGTCAAAAATATGCGGTTTGCAGTGCCGCCCGTCATCCTACGCATGATGGTGGAAAAAAGCAGCACCAGCAGCAGGATAAGTGCGGCGACATCAAAATGTATCAGCTTTTCCAAAATGATCTAACCTTCTTTTTTTGTTCTGTTATCAGTTTTTTCGTCTGTTGGGGCGGGTCACCTTTACGGCATACATCTCACGGTCGGAGTTGCGGATGACCTCCTCAAAATCGAGCTGGGGGATGTTTTCGGCGATGTAGCCGCCGATGCTTGCAGATACCTGATACTCCTTAGCGGATATCATGTTATAGCCTGCGAGGTAGCTTTCTATCTTATCCTTCAGCTCTGCGATGTTGCAGTTGTCGGGGATTATTGCCATCAGCTCGTCACCGCCGAGGCGGGCGCATACAGCGTTTTGTGGGGTGCTGTCACGCAGGGCGAAGGCAACGGTGCGAATGGCGTTGTCGCCCTCGTCATGACCGAAGTTGTCGTTGATGTATTTAAGCCCGTCGAGGTCGGCAAGCAGCACTGTCATGCATCTTTCGCTGCCGAGCTCCTGCTGCATCTTGCGGAATGCACGCACGAGGCCGTTGCGGTTATTCAGCCCAGTCAGCGAGTCGATTCGGTACATCTCCTCTATCTGACCGCTCATATAACGCTGATAGCGTGTGCTGCGGTAGCTGCCGAGGGCGGTGCTGAGGGCATTGGTTATCTGTGGTATCTTGCGGTAGTTTTCGATATCGTAGTTGTGATAGTGGAAGCAGAGA
The DNA here is from genome assembly GCA_045544715.1 of Oscillospiraceae bacterium. Taxonomy (GTDB): domain Bacteria; phylum Bacillota; class Clostridia; order Oscillospirales; family Ruminococcaceae; genus CAG-115. The sequence goes on from JAZPZN010000087.1 coordinate 4,663, forward strand.
TAGCCCATCGGGATATCGAGGTAATTTATCGCAGTGAAAAACACGGGCTGCTCATGTTCCAGCAGGTGCTCCATGTCGCTGGTAAGGTTATTTTCGGGCAGCTCAACGATGTCGGTGAGGGGATGGTGCGCATCGAACAGCAGGTATTTTTTACCGCTGAATGCGGTCTCGGTATGCTGCACGAGGGGATTTGCGGTCTCGTCGATGCACTCTGCCTTAAGCACGCAGTCCATATCGTAGAAATACATCGATATCATCTCCTTGATGATATCTTGAAAGTTTTCAAAAGCCATGATCTTTGCGGTCATGTTGTACAGGTTGTACTGCTCCTCTTGAAAACGGTTGAACTGGGTGCTGAGCTTTGTAAGTATCGAGTAGTTTGCGGATTTGTCGAATACACGGCAGCCGCAGGTCTCAGCGATGATCAGCTCGGGCTCAACGAGGTATTCGCCCGGGGGTACGGGGTCGGTGAGCTGCGCTTTGATTATCTCTGCGATCCTGCGTGCCATGTTCTCAAAGCTGGTCATGCAGGAGGTCACCGAGGGGTTGAAATATCTGATATCGTCGATGCCGTCGAAGCCTGTAACGATAACATCCTCGGGTATCTTATAGCCGTGGCTCAGCAGCTCGGTGCACACGGTGATAGCCATTACATCATTGGCGCAGATTATCGCACGGGGCAGCTTATCCCGCTTGAACAGCTCTGCCATTGCGTTCTGCGTGGGGATAGCCCAAAAATCGCCGTAGCTCAGCATATCGTCGGTGAAGGGTATACCGTGCTTATCCAGCACACTGCGGAACACGTCGTTGCGGGTCTCGGAGAAATCGTTGCCCTTTATGCCGCTCATCAGGTGCAGGTCGGTGATGCCATGCTCAACTATCACGTGCTCGACGATCTTTGCGAAGCCCGCCTCATAATCGAAGCTGAGGTTTATGCAGCCCTCATACTTGCCGTCAACGATGATAAAGGGGATGTTTCTCTTTTTGGCTTTGGCGATCATGCTCTCCACGAGGGCACGGTCTTTTATCTTCTCGCTGAACACTACAACAGCGTCGACCACGTCGAAATCTATCAGCTCAAAAACGGTCTTTTCGCCTGCCTCGCTTGCATTCTGCCAGAACAGGTCTGAGCAGGTGCTGTACACGAACAGTCTGTAGTCATGTTCTGCAAGGCTTTGGCTAAGCAGGGTTATCAGCTTGTGGCAGGTGTCGTCGTTGACACGTGAGCAGCAGCATGCTACCAGCTTTTTGTTACCTATCATATAAGTTTCCTCCTTGAATATCGGCGATACTCAATGTTGAACTCAGGCAGGACATTTTTTCAAGTTCAGCATACATATTTCCAACATATATTATAATACATTTTGACAACGATTTCAATAGAAAATGGTCTTTTTCTACAAAATCGTTGAATATTTTGTTAAAATCATGGCAATGTGCACAAAAAACAAACCCCACCGCTTTTTAACGGTGGGGTAAAGTTATAGATCTAGATCATGCGTATTCAGCGAGCACTGCCTCAACAACGGGAGCGATCTCGGAGCTGGACTGTGTCCAAGATCCGTCAACGAATGTGCTGTTGTAGATAGCGTCAGTGATCGGAACGGAGAGCTCATCGCCGAAGCCGTACATATCATCGATGATGAATGTAAAGTTTTCAGCGCTGCACATATCTCTCCAGAGGTCGTAGCTGGTCTCATCCCATGTGATCTGCCACTTCTCTCTGCCCTCGTACTTACCTGCGGTGTAGGTGATCTTCTCGGGGGCGATGTGGTCGTTCTTAACCTGATCGATGATGTTCTGATCGGTCTCGTACAGACGGTTGCAGTAGATGAACTCTACAGAGCCCTTGATGTTCTTTGCGCCCTTAGGAACCATGTAGCCGAATGTGTTGGAGCACATATAGTAAGCGTCAGCCTGAGGATCTCTGGGGTAAGGAACGAATGTGAAATCAGAGGGAGTACCGAAGATATCGTTGTCAACACCGGAGGGGTTCTGGATCTCTTCAGTAGCGGCGATGTAAGTCCACTCAGGCTCCATGCTGAGGAACAGCAGCTTGTCGGAGCAGGTAGCCCAAACCTGAGGAGATACCCAGTCGCCGTGGGGGTGAGAGTCGGGGTAAAGCAGGCCGCTTCTGCCCATCTCAGCGAGGTATTCGATAGATCTTGTGATGTTGGGGTTGTTGAGGTTGTTGGAGATAGTGCCATCGGGAGCTACATCGATAACGGTCGTACCTGTTGTGTTGATGAAGCACTCGAGCATTGTGCTTGTAGCGTACAGACCGATGTTCTCCTCGTCGAGGTTACAGAAATCGATCATCATCTGTCTCCAAGTATCCCAAGTCCACTCGCCTGCCATGTACAGCTCGTAGGGATCCTTCAGACCTGCCTCTTCAACTGTCTTGCGGTTGTAGTTGAGGGCATATCTTGTAACGATCCTGTGGGGAACATAGTAGTGCTGACCGTTGTAAGCATACTCGTCGATCATGGGCTTCATCTCAGTCCAGAGGGGATCGTCAACGTTGATGTGAGCATCGAGGCTCTCAAACATATTCTTGCTTACGCCGTAGGGGAAAGCAAGGGGCTCGAATGTGAGCAGGTCGGGGGAGTCGTCAGCTGCGATCATTGTAGCAAGCTTGTCGTAGTAAGCGGAGCCGCTGGAAGCGGAGATGACCTCGATCTTACCGTTGTACTGCTCGCCCTGGAATATCTTGCACTGCTCGTCACCCTTCTGGTCGGAGGTGATATCGTAATAGCCGAGGAACTTTACAACACCTGCATCGCCGCTGGGAGTGAAAGAACTGGTATCCAGCTCCTTTGCGGTATCATCGGTAGCTGCCAGCTCATCGGGGTCAACTGTTGTGACGGATGTTGCTGCGGTGGTGGTGCCTGCAACGGGCACGTTTACCTGAGGGCCGTTGCCGCTTGTGCTTGTGCCTGCGGATGACTCCTCGCAGGCGGTGATGCCGCAGGTCATCATCAGAGCAAGAGCACATGCTAAGATCTTTTTGGTCTTGTTCATTTGAATAGGTTTCCTCCTTAAAAAGACGTTGCTGCGCAGCGGATGCTGCGTGCAGCATTTTTGTCAATACTTCGATAATCATTATAATATATCGCTCCGTTTTTGTCAATATGTAAACGATTTTTCACGAAATTTCCGACAAGTATCAACAAATGTGCTATGTTGAAAATATGCACTTTGCACAATGCTCCCATGACTGCCGAATGTGGTTGACAATCGGTGGCGTTATGTGATATAATTTAGTGGTATTTAATATGTATAAAAGAGGAATATCTATGGCTATTTTTGAATTTTCTCCCCGCCTAACCGAGGCGGCAGATAAAGCGCTGCAGCTTTGCAGAGAGCCCTTTGCCGAGCTTGACAGGCTCGCTGAGCTTAACGGTCAGAGGGTGCTTAAAGCCTTCATCGACAACCGCATCAGCGACATTCACCTGAAGGGCACTACGGGCTACGGCTACGGCGACGACGGCAGGGATAAGCTTGACGCTGTTTTTGCGCAGATACTGGGGGCTGAGGATGCCCTCGTGCGCCACAATTTCGTGAACGGCACCCATGCGATAACCACCGCCCTGTTCGGCATACTCCGCACGGGGGACACGCTGCTTTCCGTTACGGGTATGCCCTATGACACGATACAGGGCGTTATCTTCGGCGACAACATCGGCTCGCTGAAGGATTTCGGAGTAAAGTACGATCAGGTAGACCTGCTTGCCGACGGCACGCCCGATTATACAGGCATCGCTGCAAAGGCGGGGGGCTGCAAGGTCGCATATATTCAGCGATCCAGAGGATACTCGCTGCGTCCCTCCCTCACCGTTGACACCATCGGCGAGATAGTAAAGGCTGTCCGCAGCGTCAACCCCGATTGCATCATCATGGTGGATAACTGCTACGGCGAGCTGGTCGAGGACAGAGAGCCCACCGCCGTCGGAGCTGACCTTATCATCGGCAGCCTTATCAAAAACCTCGGCGGCGGCATCGCCGAAACGGGCGGCTACATCGCAGGCAAGGCGAGTGCTGTTGAGCTATGCGCATATCGCCTCACCACCCCCGGAACAGGCAAGGAGGTGGGTGCTACCCTCGATCAGCTGAGGGGGATGTATCTCGGCATCTACCACGCTCCCGAGGCTGTCTGCGCTGCGCTGAAGACCTCGGTATTTGCAACTGCGTTGTTTGAGATACTGGGCTACGAGGCATTCCCGAAGTACAACGAAAAGCGCACCGACATCATCGCCGCACTGAAGCTGGGCGGAGAGAAGCAGCTGATCGCATTCTGCGAGGGCATACAGAGCGGCTCGCCCGTTGACAGCTCTGCCACTCCCGAGCCGTGGGATATGCCGGGCTACGACAGCAAGGTGATAATGGCGGCGGGAGCGTTCACGATGGGCAGCTCTATCGAGCTTTCGGCAGATGCTCCATTGAGAGAGCCCTATGCAGTATGGCTGCAGGGCGGACTTACATTCCCGACGGGCAAGACGGGCATCATGCTTGCGGCGCAGGCGATGATGGACAAAGGATTGGTATAATGAAGATATTTGCTGCCTTGACTGCGTTTTTGCAGTCGATAGCCCTGCTGACATTCAGCGCACCCACTGCCGACACGATGGTGATAGACGGCAGGGAGTATCACCTCACCTTTGAGGACGATTTCAGCGGCACTGACCTTGACCTCACAAAATGGGAACGCTGCCCCGAGTGGGATAGGCAGGACTTAAACAACAAATGGGACGATGATATGTCCTACCTCGACGGCATGGGAAACCTCGTGATTGGTATGCAGTACGACAGGAAAGAGGGCAAGTATCTCTCGGGCGCAGTGCGCACAAAGGGAAAGTTTGAGCAGGCATACGGATATTACGAGATACGCTGCACCGTCAACACTATCCCCGGATACTGGACGGCATTTTGGCTGATGGGCGAAAGCGTAGGCAGCGAGCTGAATGGCGGCGTTGACGGCACCGAGATAGATATCTACGAGTCAGCTTATTATGAGGAGGGTCTGATACAGCACACTCTCCACTGGGACGGCTACGGCGCTGCGCACAAGGTAGAGGGCGCAAAGGTAGCAGCGGATGTCTACGACGGTGAGTATCACACATTCTCGCTGCTGTGGACTAAGGATGAGTATGTATATTATATCGACGGAGTTGAAACATGGCGCACCGATGCCTCGGCAGCCGAGGGAGTATGCGAGGTGCCGCTGTATCTGAAGATATCATCCGAGATGGGCTCGTGGACGGGCAAAGGCCCTGCTAGGAGCGACAGCATGAAGGTAGACTATGTGCGTGTTTACGCAGAAAGATAAAGTAAAGAGGTACTTACAATGGTAAAAAGCATGACAGGCTTCGGCAGGAGCCACGAGATACTCGGCGGCAGAGATATCACCGTTGAGATACGTGCGGTAAATCACAGGTATTACGAGTTCAGCGCAAGGGTGCCCCGCAGCCTCGGCTTCCTTGAGGAGAAGCTCAAGACGCTCCTCAACGGCAGGATAAACAGGGGCAAGGTCGAGGTCAGCGTGCTTGTGTACAACACCGACAACAAGGATGAAAAGATATCCATCAACCGTGAGGTAGTGAGGGATTACATCGATGCGCTGCGCTCCGTCAAGGAGGAGTTCGGGCTTGCTGACGACCTGTCGCTGTCTAACATCATGCGCATACCCGATGCGTTCACCGTCATCAAGGAGGATGCGGATGAAGAGCAGCTTTGGGCGGATGTTAAGAGCGTTGCTGAGCAGGCACTTGCAAAGTTCATCGCCATGAGGGAGGCTGAGGGACAGCGTCTAAAGGCTGATTGTCTTGACCGCCTTGCCACCATTGAGGGCTGGGTAGGCATAGTTGAAAAGCGTTCTCCCATGATAGTTGAGGAGTACCGCAAGCGTCTGTACGACAAGATGTGCGATGTGCTTAGTTCTACAAACATCGACGACAGCCGCATCCTGCTGGAGGCGGGCATCTTCTCCGAAAAGACCGCTGTTGACGAGGAAACGGTGCGCCTGCGCAGCCACATCGAGCAGTTCAGAAAGATGCTGGAGAGCGATGAAGCCATCGGCAGAAAGCTTGACTTCCTCGTGCAGGAGATGAACAGGGAAACGAACACCATCGGCAGCAAGGTGCAGGACATCGAGGTAACGAGGATAGTAGTAGACCAGAAGAGCGAGATCGAAAAGATCAGAGAGCAGATCCAAAATCTTGAGTGATACAGCTTGCGATAAAGCACCATCTGCGGCGTTACTCTTTCAATTAAGACAAGTAGATAGGGGCGAACTTAGTTCGCCCCGTTTGTCATATCCTCTTGTCCAGATATCCGATGACCTCCGCCAGTGAGGGGAGTATCACCTCTGCCAGTTTTTCCATCTCCTCCGTCGGGGGAGCCATGTCGGGCACCATGATGGGGTGCATACCCGCACGGGATACCGAGCGTATGCCGTTGTAGCTGTCCTCGATGCCGCAGGCGTTTTCGGGAGATACCTTCAGCTCCTCGCAGGCTTTGAGGAAGATGTCGGGCTCGGGCTTGCTGACCTTAACCATGTCGCCGCCGATGACTGCATCGTAGTAGTCGAGCAGCCCTGCGTCCTTCAGCTGCTGTATCACGAGGGCGCTCCTTGTGGAGGAGGCAACAGCGGTCTTTATGCCGTTAGCTTTCAGCCACTGCAAAAGCTCCCTTATCGCAGGCTTCATCGGCAGTCTGCCGCCGTCGTATCGCTCGTGGTAGAGGGCTGATGCCTCCGCCTTATATTCATCGTAGGGGAAATCCTCGCCGTAGTGGTCTAGCATTATCTGACGGGTGGCGGCATAGTTAGTGCCGAGGCACTTTTGGCATTGCTCCTCAATGCCCTCGATGTGGTATTTTTCGGCTATCTCAAGCCAACATTCTACCACCTTGCGCTCGCTGTCGAAGATAACTCCGTCCATGTCAAATATCACTGCTTGTATCATCGTATCACTCCTATCGTTTAGATTGTAGCATATTTTGGGCATAATGTAAAGCCCCTCTTGACAAATACCCCCGAGGGGTATATAATATTGTAGAGGTGATATTATGAGCCAATGTGAAAAATGCGAGTGCTGCAAGACCAAAGAACGGTCAGATGAAGAATACACCCGCCTTATCAACCGCCTGAGCCGCATAGAGGGTCAGGTGCGTGGAATAAAGGGCATGGTGGAGCGCAATGCCTACTGCACGGATATCATGGTGCAGGTGGCGGCGGTGAATGCTGCGCTTAACTCGTTCAACAAGGAGCTTTTGGCAGAGCATATAAAGACCTGCGTTGCGGATAATATACGCAGCGGCAACGATGAGATAATTGACGAGCTTGTTGCGACCCTGCAAAAGCTGATGAAGTAGGTGTGATATGGAGCAATACAATGTTACAGGGATGAGCTGCGCTGCCTGCAGCGCAAGGGTGGAGAAGGCGGTTAGTGCCGTAGAGGGAGTTACTGCCTGCTCGGTGAGCCTGCTGACAAACTCGATGGGGGTCGAGGGCAGCGCATCTTCCGATGCGATAATCGCTGCGGTGACGGCGGCAGGCTACGGCGCATCGCTTAAGGGCGAGGGAGTAAAGCAAAGCTCCGCCGCTGCGGAGGATGCCCTCGCCGATACCGAGACCCCGAAGCTGAAGCGTAGATTGATAGCGTCCCTCGGTTTTCTGCTTGTGCTGATGTATGTGTCGATGGGGCACTGTATGTGGGGATGGCGGATGCCATCCTTCTTTGAGGGCAACTATATTGCGATAGCTGTCACTCAGCTGCTGCTTGCGGCTATTGTGATGGTCATCAATCAGAGGTTTTTTATAAGCGGCTTCAAGGGGCTGATACACCGTGCGCCTAATATGGATACGTTGGTGGCACTGGGCTCTGGTGCGGCATTTGTCTACAGCAGCTATGCGCTGTTTCAGATGACGGATGCGGTGAGGGATGGCGGCATGGCGGCGGCTGAGCATTACATCCACGAGCTTTACTTTGAGTCGGCGGCGATGATACTTACGCTGATAACCGTCGGAAAGATGCTTGAGGCACGCTCAAAGGGCAAGACCACCGATGCCCTGAAGGGGCTGATGAAGCTGTCGCCTAAAACTGCGGTGCTGCTTAAAAACGGTAGCGAGCAGGAGGTGCCCATTGAGCAGGTGAAGCGTGGCGACGTGTTTATCGTGCGTCCCGGGGGAAGCATCCCCGTTGACGGCATCGTAATCGAGGGCAGCAGCGCAGTTAACGAGGCAGCCCTTACAGGCGAAAGCATCCCCGTTGACAAGGCGGAGGGCGACAGCGTTTCGGCGGCGACCATCAACACCTCGGGCGTGCTGAAGTGCGAGGCGGTGCGAGTTGGCGAGGATACGGCTCTCTCGCAGATAATAAAGATGGTCAGCGATGCGGCGGCAACCAAAGCCCCCATCGCAAAGGTGGCAGACAAGGTATCGGGAGTGTTCGTGCCTGCGGTCATCACCATCTCGCTGATTACAATGGCGGTGTGGCTGATATGCGGCGAGGGCATCGGGTTTTCGATAGCGAGGGGCATTTCAGTCCTCGTTATCAGCTGTCCCTGCGCACTGGGGCTTGCAACTCCCGTGGCGATAATGGTGGGCAACGGTGTGGGCGCAAAAAACGGCATCCTGTTCAAGACCGCAGTTTCCCTTGAGGAGGCAGGCAGGGTGGCTGTAGTTGCCCTCGACAAAACGGGCACGATAACAAAGGGCGAGCCCACCGTTACCGACATCATCCCCGTCGGCATGGACGAGGACGAGTTATTGCGCCTTGCCTGCTCCCTTGAAAGCGGTAGCGAGCACCCCCTTGCGAGGGCGGTGACAGCCTGCGGCGAGGCGAGGGGCATCAGCGCAGTACCCGTTACGGATTTCAAGGCACTCCACGGCAGCGGAGTTACCGCAAAGCTTGACGGAAGCCTGCTGCTGGGCGGAAATATGCAGCTTGCCAAGCGGCGCAGCGATATTTCCGAGGAAATAGAGGCAAGGGTGCATACGCTTGCAAATGAGGGCAAAACTGCGATGTTTTTCATCAAAGACGGCGCATTATGCGGAGTTATCGCAGTTGCCGACGTTATCAAGGAGGAGAGCGCCGAGGCGATCACGCAGCTAAAAAACATGGGCATCCAAGTGGTGATGCTGACGGGCGACGAGCAGCGCACCGCCGATGCGATCGGAAAGCAGGCAGGTGTTGACGAGGTGATAGCAGGCGTGCTGCCCTCGGGCAAGGAGAGCGTGATACGTCAGCTTAAAAAGCGTGGCAAGGTGGCAATGGTGGGCGACGGAATAAACGACGCCCCCGCCCTCACCCGTGCGGATGTGGGCATTGCCATCGGCGCAGGCACAGATGTGGCGATAGATGCGGCGGATATCGTGCTGATGAAGAGCAGGCTCACCGATGTGCCTGCGGCGATAAGGCTGAGCCGTGCGGCTCTTCGCAACATCCATCAGAACCTGTTTTGGGCATTTTTCTACAATGCTATCGGCATTCCGTTGGCGGCAGGGCTGTTCATCCCGATATTCGGCTGGCAGCTTGAGCCTATGTTCGGCGCAGCGGCGATGAGCCTTTCAAGCTTCTGCGTTGTCAGCAATGCGCTGCGGCTTAATTTTGTAAACATCTTCGACCCGAAAAGGGACAGGAAGATAGTTCATAAACCGACTAAGGAGGATAAAACAATGCAAGTTATCATCAACATCGAGGGCATGATGTGCGGTCACTGCGAGGCGACCGTCAAAAAGGCACTGGAGGCTATCCCGACAGTAGACTCCGCCGAGGTCAGCCACAGAGAGGGCAGGGCAGTGGTAACGCTGAACGCCGAGACCGATTTCGAGGTGCTGAAAAAGGCTATAGAGGACAAGGATTTCACTGTACTTTAACTAACATCAAGGGCGGCGTTTGCCGCCTTTGTTCTTTGCATATACTATAAATAAAAATTAGGTCTTGCAAAATGGGCGCAGATATGCTATAATTGTAAAGATAATGGGTAAATATGGCTTATTGAAATCAGCAGAAGGAGTTTTTATATGATACAGTATGATGAGATCAGACTTGCAATGGAGCGTCTTGCCCCCGATATAGAGGAGCTGCGTGGCGCACTGAACCTTGACGGCATCACCATCAAGCTTGACGAGCTTGAGATGAAATCCACCGAGCCCGATTTCTGGAACGATACAGAAAAAGCACAGGCTGTGCAGCAGCAGATAGGACAGTACAAGGCTACCATTGAGGGCTACAACAAGCTCAAGACCTGCCACGAGGACGTGCTCACCATGATAGAGCTTGCGGAGGAATCCGAGGATGACAGCATGGTTGACGAGGTAAAGGAGCTTGCCGATAAGGTAACGGCAGAGCTGGAGTCGCAGAAGCTTGCTACTCTCCTCAACGGCGAGTATGACAGCTGCAACGCTATCCTCTCGTTCCACGCAGGCGCAGGCGGCACCGAGGCGCAGGACTGGGTATCCATGCTGCTCAGAATGTACACACGCTGGGCAGACCGCCACGGCTTCAAGACCGAGATACTTGATATACTCGACGGCGATGAAGCAGGCATCAAGAGCGCATCTATCCACATTCAGGGCTACAATGCCTATGGCTTCCTCAAGAGCGAGCACGGTGTTCACCGTCTTGTGCGAGTATCTCCCTTTGACAGTGCAGGCAGACGACAGACCAGCTTTGCCTCTGTCGAGGTAATGCCCGAGATCGACAAGGATGTATCCGTTGAGATACGCTCCGAGGACATCGAGATGGAAGTTTACAGAGCCAGCGGCGCAGGCGGCCAGAAGGTAAACAAGACCTCCTCCGCAGTGCGACTTATCCACAAGCCCACAGGCATCGTGGTATCCTGCCAGACGCAGCGCAGCCAGGTGCAGAACAGAGAGTTCTGTATGAAGATGCTGATGTCAAAGCTGGTAGAGATAAAAGAGCGTGAGCACCTCGACAAGATATCCGACATCAAGGGCGAGCAGCTGAAGATAGAGTGGGGCAGCCAGATACGCTCCTACGTTTTCATGCCCTACACCCTTGCAAAGGACAACAGGAGCGGCTTTGAAAGCGGCAACATCAATGCAGTGATGGATGGCGACATCGACGGATTTATCAACGCATACCTCAAGGGCAGGAGCCTCGGTGAGTTCTGATGCAGAAAAACGATGTTATTCGCCTTGAGATAACAGGGCTTACGAATGAGGGCAGCGGCATTGGCAGGCATGAGGGCATGGCGGTGTTCGTGCCCATGACGGCAGCGGGGGATATCATCTCCTGCCGCATCGTAAAGGTGCTTAAGAGCTATGCCTACGGCAGGGTGGAGGAGGTCATCGCTCCCTCCGCCGACCGCATCGCCAACGATTGCCCCGTGTTCAACCGCTGCGGAGGATGTGCCTTCCGCCACATCAGCTACGAGGCTGAGCTGCGTGCGAAGGAGGGCTTTGTGCGTGATGCGTTTCAGCGCATAGGCGGACTTTCCCCCGAGATGCTGCCGATATGCGGCAGCGAAAGCACCGACGGATATCGCAACAAGCTGCAGATGCCCCTGTCCCGAGATAAGGACGGGCAGCCCGTCTGCGGCTTTTTTTCAGAGCGCAGCCATACGGTGGTGCCTGTTGAAAAGTGCCTCTTACAGCCCGATATCTTTGCTGAGATAGTGCAGCTTGTGCTGGAGGAGGCAAAGCGGCTGCGCATATCGATATACAACGAGCAGAAGCACGAGGGCGTGTTGCGCCACATCTTCCTCAGAAAGGGTCACTACAGCGGCGAGATATGCCTCTGCTTAGTGGCGAGGAGGAAGGCTCCCGAGTTCACGAAGCTTGCGCATACTGCGATGGCGAGGTTCCCGCAGATAACGGGAGTTGTGCTTAACCTCAACAAGGAAAAGACGAACGTCATCCTCGGCAGTGAGGAGGTGACCCTCCTCGGCGAGCCGTGCATTTCTGACACGATGTGCGGCAATGAGGTATCGATATCGCCCAAGTCGTTCTATCAGGTGAACACACCTGCGGCGGAGGCACTCTACCGACAGGCGGCAGAGTTCGCCGAGCCCGATGGCAAGCTGCTGCTTGACCTTTACTGCGGCGCAGGAACGATAGGACTGTCGATGGCAGGCAGGGCAGCAAAGGTGATAGGGGCAGAGATAGTACCCGAAGCGGTGGATAACGCAATAGCCAACGCAGCGAGGAACGGCTGCACCAACGCAGAGTTCATCTGCGCCGACGCATCCGAGGCGGCAGCATCCCTTGCAAAGCAGGGCACATCGCCCGATGTGGTGATCCTCGACCCACCCCGAAAGGGCTGCGACGAGGCGACCCTTGCCGCCTGCGCAGAGATGCGCCCCGAGCGCATCGTGATGATATCCTGCAACGCTGCCACAGCGGCGAGGGATTGCAAGCAGCTATCGCAGCTGGGCTACAAGGCTGAAAAGCTGAGGGCGTTCGACCTGTTCCCACGCACCACCCATGTTGAGACGGTAGTATTATTGTCCAAACTCATATCAACTCAGCACATCGAGGTGGAGCTGAAAACAGATGAGCTTGACCTTACTACTGCGGAAAGCAAGGCGACCTACGATGAGATAAAGGATTATGTAAAGGAGCACACAGGTCTGACTGTTTCTTCTTTAAATATCGCACAGGTAAAGCAGAAATGCGGCCTTGAAAAGCGAGAGAATTACAATAAAGCAAAATCCAACAACGCAAAACAGCCAAAATAGGAAATGGCTATTATGGATGCACTAAGGCATTTTAAGATGATCAAATAAAAACACCGCCTGCAAGGTTATGATGCCTTGCAGGCGGTAACTCTTTTATATTAACATTTTGCCATCAGCAAGGTCTTGTGCCAGAAACGGGAAAAAGTAGAATGGCACAGTCAGCAGCTTTTGTTCCGGATTGTAACCGTAATTGCCCTTTGAAACCTTTATGGCGAGCTCGAATTTGTTGTGATTTGAGAATTTTTCAAGGGAATTAAGCGTTCCTCTGCCTTTCTTTACATCAATGGGATACAGCTTGTTGTCGGATTCGATGATAAATTCCAGCTCAGCAGAAGCTTTGCCTCTCCAGTAAAATAGCTTATGTTCCTTAGCGATAAGCTCGTTTGCAACAAAGTTCTCGAAGAAAATACCCGAAAGAGTGTTTTCTCTTTCGCTAGATACAAACGATGCCGCATTGATACCGCTCTGATATGAAAACATACCGATATCACCGAGGAACAGACGGAAATTACTTTCGCTGTCGGGCAGCAACGGCATTGTAATGTGTTCCTTTAGCTGGTAGGATTGATTTACGATATGCGCCATAGTGAGCCATTGGATAGATGTTGCAAAATCTCTTGTTTTGCTCTTTTCTTCTATAAGACCAGGGGAGAAGTTCTTTGATTCCTTATTGAGCTCCTTAAAAATGTTAGAGAACAAGTTGCGCGAACGCAGAACAGCCTCCTGACTTGCCTGGTAGAGTTCCATATCCGCAAGGTAGTTGTCGTACAACACCTTAAGAACCTCTCTGGACTCCAAAAGATCGTTATCGTCAATATATACTTCCACTACTTCTGGCATACCGCCGACAAGGAGATATTTATAAACCTGCTCCATAGCAAGCTCGTGTATCTCAGTATCAAGAGCCGTTTTGTTTTCATAAGCCTTTTTTACAGTTTCATACAGCATTTGGTTGCTGTTCATCAGAAATTCATCAAAGGTCATCGGGTAGATCGTTATCTGATTTATCTTTCCAACGGGGAACAAGAATTTCTCATTGTCGGAAGGACCACGCTTATGTGTTTCGCGCTGGATTTTAATGCGTACCATTGAGCCTGTAGCAATAACAGGAATCTGCCTATAATCCTGACAAAAATACTTAAGGGAAGAAACAATGTTAGGGCATTCCTGCACTTCATCGAATATCAGAAGCGTATTTTCATCTATTTTCCTGCCCTTACGAAGAGAAATATATTCGATGATCTTTTCGGCATTTGCAGTTTTTGAGCAGAATTCATTTATTTCATCCTCAATTTTGCAGTCAATATAGATGTAATTGTTCTTGTAATAGGTTTCAGCAAAGATGTTCTTCACAAGATATGTCTTGCCGACTTGTCTTGCTCCCCATACTATAAGTGGTTTCTTTCGCTTATTGTTATTCCATTCGATCAGCTTTTGTAGTGCAATTCGTTCCATAACCCCACCTCCAATGCACTTTTATGAATATAGTATACCATAACCTGCACCATTTATCAAGTTAATTTCATAATTATTTGCACCTTTTTCGATGTTTTGTTATTGGTTGTTTGCACTTTATACTTCGATGTTGCAGTATATGTAAAAATTAACCAAATCTCACAACCAAAAATCTACATTCAATAAATGTCAAAACAATTGCATTTTGCTTTATATAGTGATAAAATTTTGATGAAGAGTTATGGTGGCATTCATCTCTTGATAAATAGTGCTGAAAATGATATAATAGATATAATATGTAATTTTTCGACAATATTTATAGAAGGGAAAGTAATAATGCTTCAGTTTTATCTTTCGATTTTAGAAACCGAAGAGGAACGCTCAGAATTTGAATATCTTTACTTGACTTACAGAAGTAAAATGTTTAACATCGCATTAAAGTATCTCAAGAACCCTGCTGATGCTGAAGATGCTGTGCAAGAGGCATTTCTACGCATCGCTGATAAATCCGCAAAGATTTTCGAAGTCAGTCAGGATAAAAAGCAAGGCTATCTGTTTTCTCTCGTGCGACATATTGCGGTTGATATGTTCAATAAGAAAATATCGCATAAGGAAGTCGAATATGATGATAAACTCGACTCTGAGCCTGATACGGCTATTCCACTGGAAGACAAGATCCTTGGCGAAATCGCTCACAGTGAATTGCTCGATTACATAAACAGCATGCCCACAGGAATGAAGGACGCGATCTATATGAAATATGTTCACGAATACTCAAATTCAGAAATAGCAGAAATGCTGGGAATAACAGAAAACGCACTGCGCCAGAGACTTTTTGCTGCGAGAAAACTCATAAAAGAATATGTAGATTCAAAACAGTCAGCTACAAATCAATAATGGAAGCTTATTTGATGCCCAAAAGCTCATTAA
Source organism: Oscillospiraceae bacterium (assembly GCA_045544715.1). Classification (GTDB taxonomy): domain Bacteria; phylum Bacillota; class Clostridia; order Oscillospirales; family Ruminococcaceae; genus CAG-115. Next base: position 19,750 of record JAZPZN010000087.1, read on the forward strand.
ATGACACCTTAAGAACTTTTGAAATATACTCAAGCTCGATATCTGTGACGAAACGCTGACCTGATTCGATTCGCTGAATAGCGTTTTTGTCTACAATAAGGCCCTCCTCTTTCAGCATATCAGAAAGCTGACGCTGGGAGATCTTCATTCCTTTGCGGATCTCAGCGATTTTTGTGCCGCAGATGTTGTTTCGGGAATCAGAGGTTCTATTTAAAAACATAATATTACATCCTTTCAACATTTTTAATAATTATAGCACGATTTTTTCAGTTATTCAACCTATACTAATAAATATCCTCAAGTTGTGTGGTGGGAGCTAATTATGGAAGAAAAGTTATTCAAAAGTATATTGCGTGAAGCATACGAGCGGGAATACAATGAATTAACCGCCGGAGGAGAGCATAAGTTTTCCTTGCGGCATCGTATGCGTATGCGCAAGGTTTTACGTAAATATGACAGCTCGGGTGTAGATGTTAACAAGGCTATGCCTAAAACTACTGTGCGCAGACGGTTAACTGTTGCATTGATCGTTGTGTTGGTTGCCGCAATACTTACAGTGACTGTTGTTGCTATTATCACAAACGGCTTCAAGACTATAGATAAAGAAGACCATACTGAAGTGTTTGCGATAAATCTTGAAAATGCACCGACAACCATTGAGGAGATTTATGAACTTACTTGGGTGCCTGAGGGATATGAATTAGAGAATATTAGATCAGGTATAAATTTATATACTCATCATTATGTAAGTGTTGACGATGAAATATATTTATATCAGTATACAAAATTTACATATACGGCTAATGAGAATACAGAGCACATACCATATGAATATATTATGATTG
>JAZPZN010000088.1:0-4181 GCA_045544715.1 Oscillospiraceae bacterium
CGCACAGGTGTCGTTTGAACGGTTTTGCAAAGCAAAATCGGATTGCCATTAGGGCAATCCGAAGAGAAAACGAAGCCATAAAAAAGGGCATACAATGTATGCCCTTTTTTATGGCGGACAGTCAGGGATTCGAACCCTGGAACGGGTATTAGCCGTTACACGATTTCCAATCGTGCGCCTTCGACCAGCTCAGCCAACTGTCCGTAGAAAGTATTTTTTTATGTCGCTTTCGTTTCGACTTGTATATTATAGCACAGCGTTCTTCATTTGTCAAGCACTTTTTTCAATTTTTTTAATTTTTCTTAAATTGCAGCAGTGTTTGTGGTGTAATATGGCGGTGAGGTCGTTATCCCATTACATAAAAGAGAGCGGCTGCCCTTTACGGGGCAGCCCAAATTCATAAATGGAGGGTATATATCAACGGCAAAAGCCGATAATCAGCGTATGAGCCGACACCCGTCGGCTCGGGTTTTTAGGAGAATTATATGTTAAGTGGAGGTTGTGTTTTCTCTTTCTGACCTTATATTACCACACAAATCTGCCGCTGTCAACAATTATGACAACATTGTAAACACACTGTAAACGACCTGTAATCTGTTGTAACCGTTCTGCAATAATTGGGGCGTAGTTGTTACTGCTCTGTAACCAAACGGTTACGAAAAAACAACGGCAGGGACGTGCCCTGCCGATATGTCATGCAGTTGTGGTATCTTCTGGGGGAGCTGGAGGAACGAAGTCCTCGGGAGGTCGCCTGTCGGGACGGTGACCGCCGCCGAAGCCGTCGGGCTTGTCGCCGCCGAAGCCGCCGCCCATATCTCCGAAGTTGCCCCATCCGCCGAAGCCGTCGCCTGTTGCGCCGCCGCCGCTGACACCGTTTACAGCCTCAACAGTGGCGATGGTGCTGCCGTCGGCGGTGATGGTGTAGGTGCTGCCTGCCACCATCCTGTCAGAGCTGAATATCAGCGAATCGCATTGCTTTGGAGTGGTGACAGAGATTATCGCATTGCCGCTTTCATCCAGCACCTCAAGCCTTGCGCCTGCCTTTACATCGCCGTATACCGACAGGCAGGGCTGCGACAGCGTGCTTGGAGCCATTGCCATCTGCCTTGCGCCGAGGGCGATAAGCGTACCGCCGTTGACCGCAAAGGAGTGCTGATAATCGAGGGCTCCGTTTGCACCGTTTTCGGGGCCGAACACCCTCAGCACTCCGCCGCTGAGGGCAACGGTGCCGTTGCTGTCGATGCCGTCGCCTGCGGCATTTAGGGTGACCTCGCCGTTCGTCATGCTGATGTAGTTGCCGCTGTTTTCGCTGTCGGCAATGTGGCGGTCGCCTGCGGCATCGTCGCCGCCTGCGGCATTGATGCCGTCGTTTGCGGCAACTGCGTTTATCCTGCCGCCGCTGATGGATATCGAAAGCCCCTCGAGTGCCTCGTAGCTTTTGGTGATGTTGATATCGCCGCCGCTGATGTTGATGATATTTTCGGCGTGCAGTGCGTCGCCCTCGGCGGATATGCCGAGGCTGCCGCCGCTGATGATGATATCCCTTGCTGCGTTAGCCGCATCATCGCCGCTGTTTAGGTTCAGTGCGCCCTCTGTCACGCTGATGTAGCCCATGCCTTCATCCGCATCGTTGGTGGATTTGAGGGCATCGCCGTACGCATCCACGGTGACGGTGCCGCCGCCGATTATCAGGCAGTCCTTGCCCACCACGCCGTCATCTGCGGATATCACGGTGATTTCGCCGCCTGCTATCTTGAGGCTGTCCTTGCACTTTACAGCGTCGTTGAAGCGTGCGTTGACGGTGAGCCTTCCATCGCCGTTGAACACTAGGTCGTCACGGCAGAATATCGCAGAGTCGGGGGCATCCTCCCCCGTATCGGAGTAGCTTGCAGCGTCGGAGATGATGTTATCCGAGCCTGCCGCAAGGCTTATCGTGAGCCTGTCGGCGTTCTCGCCGAGGATGACGCAGCCGCTTTTATTTGCGAGGTCAACTCCGTCAAGCAGCAGCGTTACCTTGTCGTCGCCGCCTGCGTTAACCAGGATAGCTCCGTCGCTGCAGCTGCCTGTTATGCGATAGGTGCCTGCCTTTGTTATCACTGCGGTGGTGCCGCTTGCGTGCACTCCGTTACCCTTGATGGCGAGGGCATCATCGGAGAATGTGACCGAGCTGTCCCACTTTACCGCAGCTGTTGCCTCCTTATCGCTGATGGTATCGGGAGTTACAGAGCCGCTTTGCGGCGCAGCCGTCGTTGCAGCGTTTGAGGATGTACTGCTGCTTTCGGTGTGCGGCACATTCGTACTGTCCGACGGGACAGTGCAGCCGCCGCTGAATGCCACCGAAGCCGAGCACAGCGCAGCGAGAAATCTAAAGCCAGATAACTTCATTAAATCACCCTTGTTTATAGTTCTTCATGGTTTTTGGGCAGCAGGCCGCAGCTTACGGTAAGGTTGCCGTTGCGGCAGCGTAGCTTGTCTATCATAGCCTTTTCGAGGGAGGGGTCTTTCAGCACCACCTCATATCGCAGCTCGTACAGCGTGCCCATGCTGACGGTCTTTGCGAGCACTAAGGTCGCCTTGCTGCAATACTCGCTGAACACATCGTCGAAGCAGCCTGTATAATCGAGATCCTCGGGGATCACGATCTTCAGCAGCTTCATCTGCTGCGATGCTGCGAACGCAGGGATAAAGCTGAGTATCAGCAGCGCAGCCCCAACTACTACAGTGAGCATCGCCGCAAAAGCCACATAGCCCATGCCCGTTGAAAGGCCGATGCCCATCGCATAGAATATGTAGCATATATCACGGGAGTTGCCCGGGGTAGAGCGGAAGCGCACCAGATTGAACGCACCCATGACAGCGATACCTGCACCGACGGAGCCGTTTACCAGCATGATGACCGCCTGCACAAGGGCGGGCAGCACCACCAGTGACACCATCAGATTTTTGGATGCACGGGGGTTGTTTACACGATAAAACAGTGCAGCCACCGCACCCAGCACCAGCGATGCACCGAGGCAGATAAAAGCTGCCTCAACAGTCAGTCCTGTAATTGGAATGATAGATTCAAACATGATGTTCTTCCTTTTCTGTGATGTCGTCTGTTGAAAGCTCGTCAAGGTCTAAAAGGCTCTGTTTGTATATATTGCCGTACTTTGAAAAGCTCTGCTTGTATATCTTACGCTCGCTAAGCAGCTTCACCATCCAAAGCGGGATGCCGCCTGCGGCTTTTATCTCCATGATGTAGGTGTCCCTGTCGGCGAGTAGTGCGCCGTAGTCGCCGTTTGTGAGGTCAAGGTCGTGGTCACGGCTGCGCACTGCGGTGTCGAAGGTCATGCGGAACTCCCTGTCCTCGTTGCCGTAAAACGCCCGCCTGTCGTAGCATATCACTATCTTAGGCTTAAGCTGATATCGGTGCAGCATATAGTCTATCTCCTCAAGCTGCTGCGAGGTGATATCGGGCTTGTCGCCGCCGCTGATGTAGCTGAATGCCTGCCTGTAGGGGAGGGCTATGCGCCGCTTGTATACGATGCCCTTGAACTTTTTCTTTATCTCGATGAAAGCGGGGCTGTCATCCGTCGGGGTGCCGTAGCAGCGCAGCCTCAGCTTTTCCTTATACTTCGGCTTCTCCACCGAGGTGCGTATCAGGCGGTAGTCGTCGGTATCGCAATATATGTTGCATATCGTATGCAGCCCGTACTTATCCTCCGTCATGCGGTCGCTTACAGCGTCCAGCAGCTCGAGATACTGCGCCTTGTCAAGCACAAATTTCATCTCGCCCCGTCGGAACGTATTTTCGTAAGCCATGCCCTCACCTCCGATGATGATATTATAAACGGCTTTTGTGATGGTTTTATGATAGTTAATTAATAAATTGTTATTTTATTGCTTTTTCAGCATCTCCTCGGCTGCTTGTAGGCTTGCCTCGTTGTTGCCGTTGCCGTCGATGATGCGGGCAAGCTCTGATTTTCTGCCCTCATGGTCGAGCACCGTAAGGTTAGTGAATGTCCTGCCGTTTTCGGTGGTCTTTTCGATAAGCAGATGGTCGTCTGCCTTGCTTGCTATCTGCGCAAGATGGGTGATGCACAGCACCTGTCGCTTCTGCGCTGTTTCGGCTAGCTTGATGCCCACCTTCTGCGCCGCCCTGCCGCTGATGCCTGCATCGACCTCGTCAAAGATGAGGG
>JAZPZN010000089.1:0-6627 GCA_045544715.1 Oscillospiraceae bacterium
ATAACAATTTGATTACAAATTGAAAAAAAGACTTTACAAGTCACGCTTATATTTGGTATAATATAAAGTAACACAATAACCACTCATTGTGTTTTTACACACTATTATATAATATACCAAAAAGGGGAATTTGTCTATATGCGAAAAGTAAGAAAAATTGCGTTTTTTATGTGTTTAATTTTACTATATACCACATTTTTGTCAACATTTACAGCAACCGCAACTGCTTTTACACCAAACTTTGCGCTTAACAGCAAGGCAGTGTATATGGTAAATCTCGATACAGACATTGTCATCGTGTCAAAAAACGCAGATGAAAAGATGTATCCTGCTTCAACAACCAAGATAATGACAGCACTGCTGACTATCGAGATGGTTAAGGACTTTGACGAGTATGTACTCGTCCCCTACACTGCATTCAACGAGTTCAGCGAAGGAAATCCGAACTTCGTAGGTCCTTCAAATGCAGCTATCGAGCCTATGCAGAGTAATATCACCTATCGTGACCTTCTGTATACACTGATGGTTGCATCCGCTTGCGAGAGTGCTAATATTCTTGCTTACAATCTCGGCGGCGAGAGCATCCCGAACTTCGTCAACATGATGAACGAAAAGGCAAAAGAGATAGGATGCAAAAACACACACTTTTCCAATCCTCATGGTCTTTTCGAGGAGGACAACTACACAACTGCTCAAGACCTCTATCTCATCACAAAGTATGCTATGGACAATTATAAGATGTTCATGGATGTATGCGAGACTACCTACTATGATATGCCCGCTAATGAGTATAACCCCGACGGATATACAAAGTATACCACAAACCAGCTTATGGTAAACTCCAGCGATTATTACTACGAGGGAGTAAAAGGCGTTAAGACAGGAAGTATCGACTACTACATCTATGAGAACGAGGACGGCACCTTTGATTATGACAACAAGGAGCTTGGTAGCCGCTCTCTCGTGACCGTTTGTGAAAAGAACGGCTACAACTACATGATCGTATCCCTTGAAGCACCTTATTTCAATGAGGACGGCACACATACCGAAAAAAATCTTTCCTTTGTTGACCATATCAATCTCTACGACTGGGCATTCAACGAATTCGTTTACACCGAGGTCATCAAAGAAAACGAGCAGATAATGCAAGTCGATGTTGACAAGGGACTTGAGTCTGACAAAGTTGGTCTCGTCACTACAGACGCATTCTTCACATTGCTGCCAAGATCGCTTGATAAATCGACCATCCAGCAGCTGCGCCCAACTGTTGAGGTGATGGAAGCCCCGATAACAGCAGGCACAAAGGTCGGCAGGCTTGAACTAAAGCTGAACGGAGAAACGATCGCAAAGCTGGATCTTGTTACAGAAAGTGATATATCGCTCGACATGAACGAGTATTACAAGGAAAAGCTGAAAAACATCGTCAGCACGCCGCAGTTTATTGCCATCATTGTTGTACTCGGAATACTCATTGTGCTGTTCATCATAGCAAGAACAATCCGAAAAAACACTGAGCATGAAGCTGCAGCGCAGAAAAGCCGATACAAAAATCAAGCTATAAACAAGAAAAAGAACAATAAGTTCCGCAGATAATGCGGCTTTTAGAGCAACATGACACATTTGGGGCGAACATTGTTCGCCCTAAGATTTTGAGAGGTAAATATGAACATCAATTTTATAACAATGGGCAAACTTAAGGAAAGCTACTATCGTGAAGCGTGTGCAGAATATATCAAGCGCATGAGCGGATTTGTAGCCGCAAAATGTGTTGAGCCATCCCCTGTTGACCTGCCGCAAAACCCAAGTCAAGCAAGCATTAAAAAAGCTCTTTCGCAGGAGGCAGCTAAGATAAAAGAACAGATAAAGCCTTCTTCCTACACCATAGCAATGTGTATTGAGGGTAAGCCTCTCTCCAGCGAGCAGCTTGCTTCAAAACTCGAGGATATCGGAAACCGTGGTATCAGCAACGTGAATTTCATCGTTGGAAGCTCCTTTGGTCTTGACGAAGAGCTAAAAAACGATGCAGACTTTAAGATGTCAATGTCCCCTATGACATTTCCTCACAGCCTTGCAAGAGTAATGCTGTTTGAGCAGGTGTACAGAGCATTCTCGATAATGAACAACTCTAAGTATCACAAGTAAAACTATATTTGCAAGTCTCCTTAAATAATACACCAATTTTTTCACCTCAAAGCTGTTTTTTCGGGTATTCTAACAAAAAAGCAGCTTTTTGGCTTTACATTATTGCAATTTGGGCAGTTTTGCGATATACTTAAACTGTAAAATAGCACATAGAGGAGAAAAGCTATGTTCAAAATTATCAGAAAAGAAATCCTAAATCCCACTGTCACCCTCATGGAGGTAGAGGCTCCGCTGGTCGCTAAAAAAGCAGAGCCGGGACAGTTTATCATACTCCGTGTTGACGAGGAAGGCGAGCGTATTCCGCTGACAATTGCGGATTTCGACCGTGAAAAGGGCACTATCACTATCATTTTCCAGATAGTAGGCTCTACCACCGAGAAGCTCGGTCATCTCCCCGAGGGAGGATATATCCACGATTTTGTTGGACCTCTCGGCACTCCAACACACACCGACGGAATGAAAAAGGTCGCTGTTGTGGGCGGAGGTGTAGGTTGTGCCATTGCATATCCTGTTGCGAAAAAGCTTCACACTATCGGCGCCGAAGTCCACAGCATAGTAGGTTTCAGAAACAAAGACCTTGTTATACTTGAAGATGAATTCAGCAAAGTCAGCGATGTGATGAAGCTTATGTCCGACGATGGTAGTGCAGGCGAAAAAGGTCTTGTTACCGATGCGCTTAAAGCTCTTATCGACAAAGGAAATCAATACGACTGCGTTATTGCAATCGGACCCCTTGTTATGATGAAGTTCGTTTGCAAACTTACAAAGGAATATGGTATCAAAACTATCGTTTCTATGAATCCTATTATGATCGACGGCACTGGAATGTGCGGCGGCTGCCGCCTTACTGTCGGAGGCGAGACAAAATTTGCCTGCGTCGATGGTCCCGATTTTGACGGACATCTCGTTGATTTCGATGAGGCTATGGAGCGCAGTGCAATGTACCGTGATTTTGAATCCCACAAACGTGAGGAGACCTGCAATCTCTATAACAAGGAGGCAAACTAAATGCCTAACATGAGCCTAAAAAAGAATGAAATGCCCGTCCAGCTGCCTGAGGTTCGCAACAAGAACTTCAGCGAGGTTGCCCTCGGATATTCAGAGGAGCAGGCGATCGCTGAAGCCGATCGCTGCCTTAACTGTAAAAACAAGCCCTGCGTAAGTGGCTGTCCTGTCAGCATCGATATTCCTGCTTTTATCTCAAAGATCAAGGAGAAAGATTTTGAAGCAGCATATCAGATAATCTCTCAGAGTAGCTCACTGCCTGCTGTATGTGGTCGTGTATGCCCTCAGGAGACACAGTGCGAGAGCAAGTGTGTTCGTGGTATAAAGGGCGAGCCAGTTGCTATTGGCAGGTTAGAGAGATTCGTAGCTGACTGGCACAATAAACACTCCAGCAGTCTTGGAAAACTTCCTGCCAAGAATGGTCATAAGTGCGCTATCATCGGTGCAGGGCCAAGCGGTCTTACTTGTGCCGGTGATTTAGCAAAGATGGGCTACGATGTGACGATCTTTGAAGCATTGCATCTTGCCGGTGGTGTTCTTGTATATGGTATACCTGAGTTCAGACTACCTAAATCTATAGTTCAGAAAGAGATCGAAAACCTGCAGGCTTTAGGTGTCAAGGTTGAAACTAATGTTGTTATAGGTAGGACTATTGAAGTCGATGAATTGTTTGCTGATGGCTATGAAGCTGTATTTATTGGCTCGGGAGCAGGGTTGCCTCGCTTCATGAATATTCCAGGTGAAAATTTCAGGGGTGTATACTCAGCAAACGAATTTCTTACTAGAGTGAATCTTATGAAGGCTTATAAAGAGAACAGCGATACCCCCATTAAAGACAGCAGGAGCGTTGCAGTAGTTGGCGGCGGCAATGTTGCAATGGATGCTGCACGCTGCGCTAAACGTCTTGGAGCAGAAAATGTATACATCATATATCGCCGTGGCGAGGCTGAGATGCCAGCAAGAAAAGAGGAGATCCACCATGCTAAAGAAGAGGGGATTATCTTCCGCACTCTCACAAACCCTACGGAAATACTCGGTGACGAGCACAAACAGGTAAATGGCATGAAGTGCGTTGAAATGGAACTCGGCGAACCCGATGCCAGTGGCAGAAGATCACCTGTCATAAAAGAAAACAGCGAGTTTATCCTTGATGTTGATTGCGTCATTATGGCAATTGGCACTAGCCCTAATCCTCTTATTCGTAATACTACATCAGGATTGGATACAAACAAGCATGGCTGCTTTATTGCAGACGAGCATGGAAAGACATCAAAAGATGGTGTTTTTGCAGGCGGTGACGCTGTGACCGGTGCAGCCACTGTTATCCACGCTATGGGTGCAGGCAAAAAAGCAGCAAAAGCGATGAATGACTACATTTTATCAAAATAAGTAATCGGCGCTATAAAGCGCCGATTTTTAGTTCTGTTACCATCTCTTAAGTTGAACCACAAATCTCATAGATAATAAGCATTGATTTTTTATTACTTATTTGGTATAATAAGCAAAACACTATCTTTTAAGGAGTTCTATTATGGGAAATTACAACAACTTTGAGCTTGTTATTTATTTTATTGCGCATGGTGTGAAATCTCTTAATGAAGCAAAACTTGAGGAACAGATCGACTTTTTCAAGAAATATATGCGCATTGATAAAGTCTATATCGAACCATTCAGAGACGGATGCTTTGCAAGTGAAGATCAACTGCGCCTTTGCAAAAAAATATTCGAGCGCAACGGAATAAAGGCACAGGGCGGTATAACAACCAGTATGCCTGATCCTGAAGGATCACATAAAAAGCAAAGATTGTTCAATGTTCTTTGCTATAACGATGATGCCATGATGAATACCCTTAAAGAAGTCTGCGAGATGAATGCAAGAGTATTTGACGGGTTCATAATAGACGACTTTTTCTTCACAAATTGTACTTGCGAAAAATGTAGAAGCGAGAGAGATAGATTTAATGCTGAAAATGGCATCACCGACGGAAGCTGGCAAGCTTATCGCTGTGATCTGATGCACAAATCATCTCAAAAATATGTCATCTCCCCTGCAAAAGCAATAAATCCCGAGTGTATAATTACAATAAAGTATCCCAACTGGATGGAATCCTATCAGGAAACAGGGTATGACCCAGCCACACAGAAGGAGATTTTTGACTATATCTATACGGGAACAGAGACCCGTGATCCAATAAATACAGATCAGCACCTCCCTCGTTATCTTTCTTACTCACTTATGAACTACTGCGAAAAAATGGCACCAGGCAGAAACGGTGGCGGATGGTTTGACCCTTACGACTGCAAGATGCTTGAGTATTACTTGGAGCAAGCATATCTCACTGCATTTGCTAAGCCCCGTGAGATGATGCTTTTCTGTTTCCAAAGCTTAGTAGATACTATTAATGTTCCAGCTCTCGGCTTTATGCTTGATAAGCTTGACAAACTACTTGATAACCTAGGCGATCCAATTGGCATTCCATGCTATATCCCGAATGCTTCACAAGGTGAAGATAATATTCAGGATTTTCTCGGAATGAACGGCTTCCCTGTCCTGCCTACTCCATCATTTGACGAGGATTCACCTACTATGCTACTAACTGCATCATCAGCATATGATGACTCTATAATTGATAAGGTGGAAGCATATGTTGCCAAAGGAGGCAAGGCTATCGTTACCGACGGCTTTATTAAAGCTACACTTGGCAGAGGTATAGAGCGTATCACCTCTATAAGATACAGAGAAAGACATATTTCAACAAACCAATTCAGCGCAGAGAATTCTTTTCTGCATGGCAAATGGGAAAGAGCAACATCTGTAAAAAACATCTCCATACCTGTTCTTGAATTCAGAAACAACGCTACATGGGGAGCAATATGCAAAGCCACCAGCGAAGAAGAAGCATATACTTTACTCGCACGTGACACCTATGGCGATGGCGAAATGTATACTTTAGTTCTGCCCGACACGTTCTCAGATATAAAATATATTCCTGATACTATTCTCACCCGCATGAGAAAAGAATTTACTATAAATGGCATCAGACTAGGTGCCAAACCAAAGATCAGCATATTTATTTACAACAACGACAGTTTTGTAATTTACCCTTATGTTGATAATGACACCTATGACAGCGACATAATGATCTATATCTGTGAAGCAAAATGTATCACACGATTGTCAGATAACAAGACAATTGATCCACTCTATATCGAAAACGGTGAAGCTGTTTTCAGACTGCGAGCACAGGTAGGAAAATTTGAAGCATACAGCATTATTAAGAATTAACTATTTAACACCTGCTTGTTCTCTTTTGATAATAACAGTTTATCTCACAAAAGCAATACCTCCTATGCTTCCATAGGAGGTATTATTGTTATACATAATTTATGATTATTCGGATATTATACCTTAGGTGTTGCAGTAACATGAACATCTGTAGTGAACTTATTCCATTCTCCGTTTACATAAGCCTGTACGAC
>JAZPZN010000090.1:0-19234 GCA_045544715.1 Oscillospiraceae bacterium
GACATGGCTACGATCCGACTTACTCTGCATTCTTCATCATAAGCGTAGATGACTACAGTGTACTGCGTAAAGAGCTTGGTGAAGATTATGCCGACTATGTTCAGCAGCAGCTTGCAAAGCAGGTAATGGCTTGCAGTGCAGCCCAGCAGGGAAGCTTTGTTGCAAAGGTGAAAAACGGAGTGTTCGCAATGTTCGTGCGCTTTACAGATATCAACCATCTGAAAGGCATGGCAACAAGGATAATATACAGCTTTGCAAATCGCCCGTTCCATAATGGCGGCAGCTTCACTGCCAGCATAGGAAGCTCTATGGTAAGGGGCGGTAAAGAGCCCACCGTCGCTTTTAAGGAAGCTTACACTGCGCTGCGTGCAGCAAGGGCGAAAGGCGGAAACGGTTATATGCCCTACAACTCCGCCATGAGCATCGAGGCGATGATTGAAATGACCACCGATGCCCAACTTGCAGTCACTAAGGAACGTAGCGAAGCAGCAACTAATGCAACCCAGTTCTACCACCTGATAACTCAGGCGCTGAAACACGACGAAAACTGCCACGCATATCTTGTAGAAGCTATTGCCGAGGCAGGAAGATACACCGATGTCAGCAGAGTGCACATAGTATGGCTGCGAGAAAACGACACAAAGCACTATATTCCATGGAGCAAAGACGGAAACAAAACTTTTTCTGATAACACACCGACAATAAAGCACACCTGCGACAGCAAAACGCTTTATAAAAAGCTGATGGATATAAAGGGCGATGCAATGTGGATATCCAGCCGGCACGTCATCGACCCCGAAATCGGTTTTGATCTTGTAAATGAAGCTGCATTCGCCATAATCCGCCCTATTTACAGCGGTGACTTGCTGTACGGCTATATCGCCTTTGTAGCTGATACACAGATAACTTGGCAGGAAGCTGACGACAATGTATTCCGCATAGTTGAGGAGACCCTCAGCAAGCTGTATGCGGAGGAATTCAAAAATGCGGATCTCAGCAACAGCATTAATTTCTATAATTCCGTAATTGATAATATCGGAGTTGAAGGCTACACGATTGATCCCGACACATATAAGATAGAACAGATTGGCTCACATGCGGCAAGCAGATACTCGCTTAAACAGGGAGATATATGCTACAAGGCAATAAGAGGCAGAAACGAGCCCTGCCCTGACTGCCCCGCAAAACACCTAAGAGAGGGCAGTCTGCGTGCAAGTGCCGCACAATACCGTGAGAAGGAAAAGCGTTGGCTGAACGTCACTGCCTCTCTTAGCGAAAACAAACAAGGCGAACCACGATATGTAATAAGCTCTGTTGATATTACAGAGTGTTTAATCAAGATCAACAATAAAGATACACTTACCGACCTGCTGACCTTTGATGCTTTCAATGCGGATGCAATGCAGCTGTTGGCAGATGATCCCGAAGGACACTTCATGGTAGTGCTGAATGTTGCAAACTTCCGTCGCTTCAACGAGAGTGAAAGCTATGAACTCGGAAACCGTGTGCTTATTGCGCTTGCGGATATCCTTTCATCCTCGGTGGGCAACGGCGAGCTTGTCTGCCGTTCAGAGGGCTCACGCTTCATAGGACTGTTCAAAGTGCCTAACACCAACGATCTGCACGTGCGCTTCAAGCAGATGATGTCAAGCATGCAGCGACAGGTACAAGAACGCTGCGACCGACAGATATTCCTCATACTCGGTGCTTATGAGATGCGAGATGAGGGTGTCGGCATAATGGGTGCACTGGACAGGGCTATAATCGCACAAAAGACCATCAAGGACAGGGCATACTATACAAGCAATATGATTGCAACATACGACGACGACCTCAAGGAAAGCCTCAAAGACCGTCAGTATATCGAGGCGCATATGTTTGAAGCCCTTGACAACGATGAGTTCAAAGTGTACTATCAGCCTAAGGTCAGCGTCACAACAGGTAAAATAGTGGGCGCTGAAGCACTAGTGCGCTGGATACGTCCCGACGGAGAGATAATCTCTCCTGGCAGATTTGTGCCCATATTTGAAAGAAACGGCTTCATCGCTGACATGGATTTCGCCATCTACCGCCATGCTGTTGCAGATGTAAAACGCTGGATGCGGTGCGGCTATGAAGTGCCCGTTGTATCCCTCAATGTTTCACGTCATCACGTCAATGACGATGCCTTTGTCGAAAAGCTGAATGCGCTAGTCGACGGTCTGGGTGTGCCCCACGACAAGATAGAGCTGGAGATAACAGAAAGTATGCTGACCGACAACCTTGCAAAGCTTATCGAGATGATGTCGCAGCTGAAGGCAAGCGGCTTCCACATTTCCGTGGATGATTTCGGCAGCGGATACTCCTCGCTCAATCTGATAACGATGCTGCCCTTCGATACACTGAAAATAGACGGTGGCTTCTTCCTGCGCAATGAGCTCACCGAGAAAAACAAGACCGTTATCTCCTCGGTAGTCACCCTTGCAAAGAGCCTTAATCTCGAAACCGTTTCTGAGGGTGTTGAAACAGACGAGCAAGTGAAGTTCTTGAAGGATCTCGGATGTGATATGATACAGGGCTATTATTATTACAAGCCTATGCCCTCTGCAAATTACGAGGAGCTTGTAAAGCAGTCCCGAGCTACAACATAAAACAAAAACAGGAGGTTCGGCGATGCTGCAACCTCCTAATTTTTGCAATACTAAAAAAGATCTGCAACTAACACAAAAATTTTCCGTCTTTATAGATAAGCTAGCTAAAATTACCTGAAAGGTGGTGGTAACATGACAGATATGGACATATTAAAACTCTATCTTGACCGAGATGAAGCAGCTATCTCGGAGAGCCGTTCATCATACTCCCGTTTGCTGCGAAGCATTGCACTGAACATCCTCAACGATGCGCAGGATGCCGAGGAGTGCGAGAGCGACGCATACATAAAGGCATGGAACAGCATACCCCCGAATAAGCCCACGCATCTTTGCGCCTACCTTTGCAAACTTGTAAGAACTACTGCGTTGGATATGTATGACAAAAAGAATGCCGCAAAAAGAGGCACCGGCATATCCCTTGACGAGCTTTGCGAATGTATCGCCGCTGCAGGAAAAGCCGACGACAGACTATCGGAAAATGAGCTTGCCGCTGCGATAAACAGATTTTTAGACACGCTCGATACCGACAGCCAAGTTATCTTTGTGCGCCGTTATTACATGGGTGAAAGCATGAAGCAGATTGCCAAAGCACTGCACTGCACTGAAATTGCCGTAAGATCCAGATCGTCACGAACCCACAAACGTTTTACCGATTACCTCAAAAAGGAGGGCTACGATCTATGAAAGACAAGCTTAATAACGCATTGAACGAAATAAACGACAAATATATCGAGGAGGCCGCAACCGCTGACCGCCTTGAAAGATCACCTGCAAAGGCAATAAAATACATCGCAGGCGGCACAGCAGCTGTTGCCGCAGTAGCGGCGATATGCGTAGGGCTCAATCACCTTGGAGTGTTCAACAGGGGTGTTGACCTCGTTGATTCGCTACCAAGCACATCGCAGGATTCCCCAAGCTCAGACACTCCAGAAAGCACATATATCTCCGAAATTCCGCCTTCCGAAAATCATCAATCTGAGTTTGAATATTACTGGGAGGAGAGTATGCCTCTCGTAAGCGTAACACAGGATTATATCGATAACCTCATTTTCGGCAGTGAATTCCCCTATATGCTGTATGCAAGCGAGGAAAAAGCAGTGTTCACCGATGGAGTTGGCGGAATTTATATCTACAGCTTCACCGAAAACAAGCTGACCCTTGCAGCGGATATCAACAAAAATATAGAATTCATCAAGGACAACTGCCCGTATGAATTCTTTAACATCGATCCGAATAATTCCTCGCCTGCGCCTACTGTTAATTTCCAATGCGGCATCGACGGCGAGATAATCTGCTCTGTCACCTATTATGCTGAAGTTCCCAGCACTAAAGGACACACCGCTACTGAATACAAAGCCTTTCCGCAGTATTACCGCATCAATGAGGGCACTATGACAATGGAGCTTTACGATATCTTCCCCCTCACCGATTATGCCCTTTACGGCGGTCTGCGTGATGTGACCGAAGCAAATGTAGAAGGCGCTATTTCTTACAATGTCGCAACGATAGACGGAACAGATAAATGCGTATATATCACCCTCGACAATACTAATGAGGATATGCTCCTTAATGTTAAGCTCCACAAGCGTGATACCAACGACAACGAGATTACATTTAAGCCCTTTGACGGATATCTCGCAAAGACCATATACCTTGGCGAGACCTATCTCTCGATGCTGCCAACAACGACCTCTACCTACAAAAATCCTGAGCTCTGCCTTTATATTGACGGCACATTCAAGCTCACCCACATTTTCGGCGATGACACTCTGGTAAGAGGAAACTATCTAGTAGCAGGCGATGTGGTAAGACTAATAAGCTATCCCATAAGCTCACCTATGCAGCCAATTGGCGAAGCACCAGAACAGCGGAGAGGTACAGTATGGTATCTCCGCTTTGACGAAAGCAACGCACTCTGGGCAGATGAAAACAGCTTTGCGACAATGCCCGGCTATGCACTGGCAAACGACAAGGTTCTGTTTTTAAAGCAGAACAATATCACACGCTATATCAGTATGGGCAAAACTGTAAACGACGGATTTGAGAACGATCACATCTCCGCTATGCTGGCCCTCGTTGACAATGGCAGCTTTAATATGATGCTGGACAGCGCAGGCAACAGCATCGACCTTACAGGCACTTACACACAGACGGACACCTCCGTAACGCTCAATACTGACAACGGAAAGACCTACACCTTCACAAAGGACGGATTTACTCTAACACCTGACGATACATTCATTGAATGGCTGTTAAGTAATCCTGACCACCCCGCCTGCAAAGCACTGCTTGAAGCTCCTACGCTGTATGATATAAACAAGGTAGATAGCGCTGATATCACAAACGATGGTATCTCCGTCAGCTCCGAAATCAAGCAGACCGAGATCGAGGGTAAAAATATAAGCTACAGATTAAGGCTTGATCTTATAGCCGACAATATAGCCATACTGTATTTTGTTCCCGAGGGCGAGGATAATCCTATCAGCGATTCCATTATAGTAGACAATGGAACTCATCGCATTGAAAACGGAAAATTTATCCTCACTATGGAAGATCAGGAATCCGAGCTGACACTCTCCGCCGACCACCCCAGCCTTTACGAAAATGTAATGAATAATGTGTCTACTAACTTTGACCCTTGTATGAACAATCCTTACTCTGAACGCATCTACATTCTGCTTGCATCAAGGCTCTCAAATAACGAGCCGCTCACTCTCCCCGAAACAGGCAACGGCATGGCGGCATTCTGCGACAAGGTGTCAATGGCCAATGAGCCTCAGGCGATACTCTCCCGTTACGACGGCTATGTGATAAGATCTACAACCGATAACAGCACTACTGTTGTTGACAAGGACAATTTCACTCAGTATAAAAATGTGTTCTTTGCTGACAGCGAGGCGCTTATGGAGGTTTCCGCTGAGGGCGAGTATTATGTCGTAAGAAGCACCATAGGCAACTACGCAACCGACGGAACTCAGATCAAAAAGTATTACATCCGCCCCGATACTCACCTTATCGAGCGTATCGACATATACAACTGCATCAAGGGCGACTTTGTTTTTGACCACAGCCTTAATATCAACTTTATACTTGCCGATGACAGCTCAACCTTAGAGCAGATAGACGAAGAGATAGAATACCAGAATATGCTGAACGAAAAAGCAGATGCTCTTAACAAAGAGATCAAGACACTGCAAGAACACAAGGAATTACTTGACGAGCAAGCAGAAGACATCAACAAAGAGATCGACGCTCTGCAGGCAATGAACGAAAATACAGATACTCATAAGCAAAATCTAGAGAATCTACAAAAGGAAAAAGCCGATCTCGATGAAAAAATAAAACGCCTTAACGAAGAAATAGCAGCAATTACAAACGACCTTGAGAAATTGAGCGCCAAAATCGACAGACACCAAGAACATACAGCCACCTTTGCCGATGTTGACCGCGAGCTTTTGAACGAATTTGTAGGAAAAATAGCAGCTAATCACAAAGGCGCAATAGTTCCTCCGCAAAAGTGGATATTCCCTACCGAAAGCGAATATATCACCACCTATTTCGGATACGATAGCTGGCGCGGCGGAGTTCACGACGGCATCGATATCGCAGAGGAGGGCGGAAAGCCTATTCGTGCGGTAGCCGACGGAACTGCTTATGTAGGCAGCAACGATAACAGTTGGTTCGGCGGTTACGGAAATACTGTTGCGGTTCTTCACGACGGCGGCTACATCACAGTATATAGCTGTGCCTACGAGATACTTGTAAAGGATGGCGAACGTGTAGCAGCAGGGCAGACGATAGCAACCGTAGGTACTACAGGCGCATCTACAGGCAATCACCTCCATTTTGAAATGCGTAAGGGAACTACAGCAGTTAATCCTTTCAGCATACCATATAACGGAGAAGATAAAAATATCAACAATATCCTTACAAGTGCATTAAATGCCTCTGAGCCCACTCTCCCCGAAAGCCTCACCTACCCTCTACCCGCTGAATACACAAGTATATCCGAGGGTATGGGCGATAATGGCTACATAGGTCACGCAGGAATAGACATCCCCGCTCCAACGGGAACAGAGGTATATGCCGCAGACAACGGAGAAGTAATTTACGCTGATTGGCTTGGTGGCTACGGCAACTGCGTTATCCTAAAGCACAGCAATGGCTGTTTCACTGTATACGCACATCTAAGCCAAGTGAAAACAGCGCAGGGGAAAACGATCGCTGCAGGTGAGACCTTAGGTCTTGTCGGCAGCACGGGACAATCCACAGGACAGCATCTCCACTTTGAGCTGCGCAAAGGCACTTCTCCCGTTGATCCCACTACCTTGCTAGGACTTTGATAACCTCCCACATTCCCCCAATATATGGCAGCCCCGAATATTTCGGGGCTGCCGTTTTTTAAACAGAAATGGCGGCAAATATTGCCGCCGTTGTTATTTTAGATATCAACCCTGCTTCTCTTCAATAGAATGAGAAGGACGCTGAGATACCGCATGAATAGCAGTTGCAACAGCAATGTTGAGATCAACAGAATTCTGTCTGATAGTGGAATCCAGCTTAGAAAACAGCTCGCCATTGTGGGTGCTAACATACTTGGCAGGAAGCTTGTTAAGTGCTATAGCCTTCATGTCATCAATGCAGCGGTCGCACTTGCAGCACTCCTCCACGGTGAGCATAAGCTCAAGTCTTTCCTCGATAAATCTTTCCATAACATTAACGATAGCCATAGCGTACCTCCTGAAAGATCGGTCTCCCGACAAAATTATTCATTAATATTTTATAACATTTTATCCGATTTGTCAATAGCAGAGAAAATACAAACGAATATGTGTATTTCAGCAAAAAAGTGACAAAATATTGTCGCAGAACTGTGTTATGAAAGGAGCACTTTTATGAATATATCCAACAGCGAGTATGGCGAGCTTGCCAAAAAACGCTCGCCTGCCTCGAAAATGTATAAAACTATCCCCATGGCATTTATAATAGGTGGCACGATATGCACCCTCGGCGAAGGTCTGCTTAACCTTTACACCTACCTCGGAATGACCGAGGAGAATGCAGGCGTGCTGACCTCGATGTCGCTGATATTCTGCAGTATCCTGCTGACGGGTCTGAAGCTGTATGACCGCATTGCACAGCACGGTGGGGCAGGCTCTCTCGTCCCCATAACAGGATTTGCCAATGCTGTAAGCTCACCTGCGCTGGACTTCAAAAGCGAGGGATTTATAACAGGTCTTGGCGCAAAGATGTTCATCATCGCAGGGCCTGTTATCGTGTATGGCATATCAGCATCCATCATATATGGCATCATTTATTATGTAGTAGGACTCTTTACAGGAGGTGTGTGATATGGCTAATTTCTGCGAGGGCAAAACATTCCGCTACGATAAAGCGTCTATTGAGTGCTTCGCTGCAGTGGCTGGCTCGGTAGAAGGAAACGGCCCCTACGGCGACGAGTTCGATGAGATACTCACGGACAACAAGGGCGGCGCTGAAACCTGGGAGCAGGCAGAATCCCTCCTGCAAAAAAAAGCCGTAGGACTGGTTCTGCAAAAAGCAAGCCTTACTCCGGATAAAATTGACTTGCTGTTTGCAGGCGATCTCCTTAATCAATGCGTAGGCAGCAGCTACGGTTTAAAGGATTTCTATATCCCCCACATCGGCATCTATGGAGCCTGCTCCACCTTTGCACTGGGACTTCTGATGACAGGCGCTATGGTGAACGCAGGCTACGCTGAAAAGGCGATAGCCGTAACCTCCTCTCACTTCAGCTCGGCGGAAAGGCAGTTCCGTTTTCCGTTGAACTATGGCTCGGTGCGCACTCCAACAGCCCAGTGGACAGCCACTGCAGGCGGAGCTGCGCTGGTATCAAGCTGCGGCAAAGCCCCCTTTATACGCTCTGCAACCGTAGGCAAGATCGAGGATATGGGAATAACCGATGCCAACAACATGGGAGCTGCCATGGCAGGCGCAGCGTATGAGACTATCACCCGTCACCTGCGACACACTGCTACCCACCCAGATAACTACGACCTCATAATAACAGGCGACCTCGGAGAAGTAGGCAGCCAGCTGCTTTACGATCTGTTCAAGCGGGACGGTGTGGCTATCGAAAAATTCCACCGTGACTGTGGTCTTATGATATACGACCGTGAAAAGCAGGATGTGCACGCAGGCGGCTCAGGCTGCGGCTGCAGCGCCTCGATGATGTGCGCACATTTCCTAAAAAGAGTGCAGAGCGGCGAGTTGAAAAGAATACTGTTCTGCGCAACAGGCGCACTTATGTCGCCCACCGTGGTACAGCAGGGCGGCACCATTCCGGGAATAGCACATGTGGTTGAGATAACAAGCTATTAGGAGGAACTATGGAGATCTTTTTTGAATATCTTAAAGCATTTATCGTCGGCGGAATAATCTGTGCTGTCGGACAGGTGCTTATCGACCTAACAAAGCTCACACCTGCAAGGATACTCACCTCGTATGTGGTGGCAGGAGTTGTTCTCGGCGGCATCGGTGCTTATGAGCCGCTGGTAGACTTCGCAGGAGGCGGTGCTACAGTGCCGCTTACGGGCTTTGGTTATCTGCTGTCAAAGGGTGTCAAAGAGGCTGTAGACACCGACGGGCTCATCGGAGCATTCACAGGCGGCTTTACCGCCTGCGCAGGAGGAATAGCCGCTGCTGTATTCTTCGCTCTTATTGCAGCGCTTATCTTCAAGAGTGGCAGCAAGATAAATATCGTGGGCAAAAAATAAGTATTTGTCCCTTCCGCAGAAACATCTGCGGAGATACATAATGCTTGCCAGCCTTCAAGATCTTAACTTTTTATTAAGCCTGCTCAGCTTTATTTGACAAAAGTAGCAATAGGGTGTATAATAAAAAAGTATGTAAAAATCTGCAACCTTTTGGGTCTTTTTTCCGTTTTATTATATGGGGAATTGTACGCAGTTTTCCACCGTACTGTGAAATTATACAATTTCACATGGTTGATTTTTAACACTGTGTTAAAAATTCTTTATAAAAGCTGAAACTTTTTTGAAATTATCGCCGACTACTATAATGCAGGCGGGTAAGCGAGGTGAACTCCGCAGTGGTTAATCCAGACATTGAAAGATACTTTGACACCGTTTATGCGGAGACCTTTGACGCTGTTTCACGCTTCGTAGTAAGCCATGCAGCCCGTTTTCAGGATGCCGAGGATATCGTGCAGAATGTGTATACCCGCTTTTTTAAGAGAATATCGGACAAAGGCTACGACGATATCGACAGTGCCGAAGCCTTTTTGATAAATATAGCAAAATTCGAGTGCCGCAGCTTTTTCTCAGGCTTTATGAAGCAGAAGGAAAAGGCTATACTGCTATCGGATTTCAGCGAGGAGGATTCTGCACGCATCGAAGCGGAGCTCTCCCGTGACCAGAAGCCCCTTGAGGATGTGATGTCCGACAAGATACTGGCAAAACAAATATTCGATGACATCATGAGCAGCGATGAGACCGTAGGAAAGATATTCTACCTACATTTCGTCTGCGACATGAAGCTTGACGAGGTCGCTGATGCTTTGGGGCTGAAACTTTCTACTGTAAAGACTAAGCTCTACCGCACCATCGAAAAGCAGAAGAAAAAATTCGGCATATAATGCAACTGATACTATGTTAAGGAAGGAGGAGATCTTTTGAACAAGCACGATTTTTATAAAGAATTGATGAGTGAATATTCATTCGATGCTGAAAAGATCAAGGCTAACGCTAAGCGTGGCAAGTTCGCAAGACAAAAGATCGCCCCTCTTACTATAGGTATCACTGCGGCTGTGGCTGCCTGCACGGTGGCTGTCGGCACGCTTGCAATGACAATGATAGATAATAACAACAACGGTGTATCGCTGGTGGATGACTCCTCTGCGCTCTCCGCTAAATCGGATACCGAGCGTCTTAAGGACGCTATGGCACGTCTGGAGGAAGAAAAAGAGAGCAGCGAGCTGAAGGATGTTCTTGTTACCTTTGCATATACGCTTTCTCCCACTGAGGCACAAAACGTGCTTACAGCATACACCGATGGCTCTGTACCAGTTAAAGCACTGTTCTTCGCAGACGGTACACGCACTGTAAGCGAGGCTGATATTGCAGCCGTATTCAGCGCAAACACTGCACAGATAACAGGTGCTGCAATAAACTGTAGCGGTATCGTTGCAGCAGAGCTCGCTGAAGACAGCCGTGTATACCTCGTTGAAAATATGACAGAAGAAGATTTCGAGAACGCTCTCCCTGTTGATGTCGAGTCGCTCATCAACAACGGCGAGGATACAACTGTTGATGTTCCCGAGATCTCCGATGTTCCCGAGGCTCCGCTTGAGCCTGCTGACCCTGTTATCCCTTCCGTTGATCCCGATGATACCACCATCGGCACTGCTGAAGTGACAGACCCCGAGGAGAACGAGGATCCCGAAAGCATCGAGGTATCCGAGGACGAGATCAACGATCCCACCACCTCAGATGACCCCGAAGAAAGCACGACACCTGCTGATACAAGCACAACTCCCGAGAAAACCACTCAGCCTTCTTCCACCGAAGATACTGAGCAGCCCGTTGAGCCCACCGAGCTCACCGCTGCGGTAATGCCTGAAGGTATAACGCTCCCCACCTCTGTTGAAGCAGTCAAGTATGAGCCTATGGTTCGCAATGCTGAATCTGCCTTCTTCATTGATGATTATGTGATGTATGTTAAGAAGTCTGACGGCTTCGGCATCTATACAGTCAGCGCAGGCAGCATTAACGAGATAGATTCCGTTGAATGTGTGGATGCTGTCGTACACTGGATATCCACTGATGGTGACGGTATGCTGATATCGGGCAAGACCGATAAGGACAGCCTGCGCAACAAGCTGTGGTATGTAAGCAGCGTAAGCCAGACCATCACCGACCTCAATGCTGAAGATAGTGTAATGGATGGTGCTCTCACCAATGTAGGCTACAATGAGGACAGCAAGCTTCTCGTGATGAGCATAAAGGAAGAGGATATGTATTACCTCTCCGCACATATTCTTGATGATAACGGCAACATAAGCTATATTAGCGATCCTTTCCAGTCGGCATCGAAGATAACTCTGATGTGCGCAAAGGGTAACACCGTATATGTTGCGGTGACAGACGGCGCACTAACTCAGATAATGGCTTGCGATGTAAACAACGGTGATACAAGGATCATCGGAGCTTACGACAACAACCCCACTATAACAAAGAATTATGCATTCACACATGCGGTAATATCCCCCTCCGACAATGCACTTACAGGCGTTATCGAGGTGTTTGACCCCATCACTGAAAATTTTGTCAGAACCGACTATTTCGGCGAGACATTGTATTTCGGTGTGAGCCGTCACTGCTTCGAGGTGAACGGTCGCTTCTACACCGTTGCAAACGGCTTTATAATCCCTACCGATTCCATCGCTGCTATGGCAGAGATCGAATATAAGAAGAGCCTTTCCTCTGTATATACAGTAACCGATGTCAGACGTGAATATATCACTATCTGCAGCAGCGTATACTCCAGAGCTAACCTAGCAGCTGAACTTGTGTTTGGTGTATACAGCGAGAACTGCACTGAAGCGCAGAAGCAGGCATTCATCGGTGCAGTAGGAGTGAACAACGCACTTGCCCTCGGCAAATGCAGAGAAGCAGGTCTGACAAAGCCTGAAAAGCTCGTTTCTGCTATCGAGGCTTACTACTCAGCAACTGCTGCAAACGCTATCATAACCGATTGCAACGTAAGCATACTCGGAGCACTGAGCTACAACGGTGGCTCGCTGCGTGCTATCGATATTGATGACTGCGTACTTGTCATCAATGAGCAGAGCGGCAATGAAGCCATTGGCACTGTCTACATCAAGGCAGGTATCATCGGCGGAAAGACCGCATATACAGCACACAAGGTAACATTCGTTGCCGAGGATGGTATGTGGAAGCTTGGAAAGCCTATCACATAATATAATAAAACAGCGCCTGCCGCCAAAAGCTGCGGGCGCTTTTCGTATTGAGGTACAAATGAAAAAAAGCGTGATAATATTTATTATAGTGCTGTCGCTCATCTTCATTTTCGGAGTTATCGGCTGGGTGGTGCTCACCGCTGCACCGACCGATGCTCCTGTAGCCTATATTTACTCAGACGGCGATCTGATCCGTACTGCAAAGCTTTCGCAGGAAGCTGAATTTACCGTCAGATACGGTGACGGGTACAACACGATAAAAGTCATCGACGGAGCAATATTCGTGACCGATGCCAGCTGCCCTGACGGTGTGTGCATCAGCACGGGAAAAATATCCCATGGGGCTGTACCTATAATCTGTATGCCCAACCACCTTGAAATAATCGTAAAATCATCTGACGACACCACTGACGCTGTTATCAGCTGATATCGGAGAACTAATATGAAAGCAAACTTTACCGTGCGCAGCATGGCTTTTACCGCACTTATGGCCGCACTGATATGCGTTGTCGCCCCCTTCGTGATACCTATGGGTGCTGTTCCGCTTTCAATTGCCACCTTCGTCATATACCTTGCAGGAGCATTGCTGGGATGCAAGCGTGGCACCGCCGCTGTGCTGCTGTATCTACTTATCGGAGCGGTGGGAATGCCTGTATTTTCAGGTTTTACGGGCGGACTTGGGCAGCTCTTCGGTGTTACGGGAGGCTTCCTTGTGGGGTATATTCCCTGTGCACTGCTGACAGGTCTTGCCGCTGACAAAGTTCCGCAAAAAATATGGGGATTGGCTCTTGGTATGGCAATAGGTACGCTCAGCTGCTACGCCGTCGGAACGATCTGGTATATCTCCTGCACGGGAGCGGATATTGCGTCTGCGCTGATGATATGCGTAGCCCCTTTCATCGTAGGTGATGTGATAAAGATCTCCCTAGCATGCATTGTTGCTGTTCCGCTGAGAAAGCGGTTGGAGCGGTACATAACAGAATAAGATATCCGAAATCGCCTGCTGCGACAAATTCAGCTATCATGCGGCTTCGGATGCTTTTATTCATGGCAAATCGCAAATTAAACGGATTATTTTCATAAAAGGTATTGACAAATCACTATAAATGCGCTAAACTGTATATGTTGGATATTAACACATAAACACCAATCTGTTATTTTCCACAAAAAAGAATGACCCTTGTAACCATCAAAGGAGTGACACAATTGGTTAAAATACGCAATCTGCAAAAAAAGTATGGTGCTTTTTCCGTGCTTCGTGGTCTTGATATGAACATAGACAGGGGCGATGTATATGGCTTTCTCGGCAGAAACGGCTGCGGAAAGACCACAACTATGAACATTATCGCCAACATTCTCCCCAAGGATGAGGGTGAGATCATACTGGGCGCAGGGCTTACAGGCGAGCCTCAGCCCATAACCATCGGCTACCTCCCCGAGAGCCCGATGATATACAACTACATGACCGCCCGTGAATATCTCGAGTATATTGCGGCTTGCTGCAGCTACACCGGCGATATCCCAAAGCGTGTAAACGAGGTGCTTGATATCGTGGGACTGACCCACGCAGCCGACAGACGCTCCAAGGGCTATTCCAGAGGCATGACCCAGCGACTTGGCATGGGCGCAGCCATCCTCAACAATCCCGATCTGCTGATATTTGACGAGCCTACCTCCGCCCTTGACCCTCAGGGTCGTGCAGAGGTGATCTCCATCATCAATAATCTGAAGGACATGGGCTGCACCATCGTGCTTTCTACCCACATTCTCTCAGATGTGGAGCGTGTGGCTAACCGCATCGGCATACTCAGCAACGGTGTACTTGTGGAGGAGGGCAGCCTTAAAGAGATACTCCGCAGACACGGCGGAGATGTGGTCTCCCTCAGCGTGCTGAACCTAACGCAGGAGCAGAAGATAAAGCTACTGTCCGTAGATTTCGCCCGTGCTGAATTCAACGATGCAGCGGGAGTTTTCCGCTTCGGCACTGAAAACGTGCAGGAGTGCGCAGGAAAGCTCATTCAGCTGATGGCTGATAACTCTATCATTCCCGAGAAATTCAACATCGGCACAGCGACCCTTGAGGAAGTTTATCAGAAGGTGGTGGGCAGCAATGCAAATTAAATATGGTTTCAAAAAGGAATGGCTGCTGTCACTGCGCACATTCCGTCTATTCGGAATACTTATTACAATGTTCTCTTTTTCACTTGCCGACCCGCTGATGTATAAGCTTCTCGGCATGATGATGGGTGAGTTATCCCTCATGGATAGTATGGGTGACCCATCTTTAGACGAGGCTATGGCAGAAATGGCAGAGTTGTCTGTATTTTTCAATGATGCAGGGCTTGTTTTCAGTGTAAGCCTGTCGGAATTCTGCCTTACAGGGCTAATCATCATAATGCTGATACTGATGGCACCTGCAGGTGGCGAGCAGAAAAAACGCTCCACCATTATACCTGCGTGCAGTGGGTTGAAATTCTTCGATTATCTCGTGCCAAAGTTCGTGATGTATCCTGCAATCGTATTCGTTACCACCTTTGCAGCTGCAATGACAGCAGGTGGGCTTTGCAACATCCTGTTTACTGAAAACATCATCCCTATTGGTCTGATGCTTCTGGAATCATTTATGTGTGCAACCTTCATACTTTTTATTGTTTCCATTTATTTCTGTGTTGGTCTCTGCACCAGTCGCCCCGGAATTGCTACGATATTCATCTACCTTGGCATGAACCTTGTTGACCTTATCCTCACCAACCTGCAGCTGACAAAGTTCCACCCGTTTGCATTACGCAGTCTTATCACAACAGGCGAGATGACATACGACGACTTCTCACTGGCTGACAATGCCGCAAGCATCGCAGTCGGCATCGCCCTCAGCTTTGTGATAGCCGCTGTCATGTTCTTCTTGACGAACTCTGTTCTCAGTGCCAAAAAGATCGATAATCAAGAGGATAAGCCTGAATTCTAAAAAAGTTGCCCAAGGAGAATTCCTTGGGCAGTTTTCATTCTGTAGCAGTGCTCTCAATATCCAGGTCTTCCAAAAGGCGCATAACATCGCCCATGCCACGCAGGCGGATACCGTTTTTAAGAAGGTCTACATCTGCCTTCGGCAAGCGGGAGATATCAGCTGCAAATTTCATTAACGGCTCTGCCTCGCCCTCTTTATACAGCACCAATGCGCAATCCTCTACCTTTACTACATAGCACACTATCTCGCTTACCATGGCCTCTGCATAGGATACGATATCCCCGTTTGATGCGATGTATGCAGCACAGCCACCTACTATTGCAGTAGCCATCAGTGCGCCTAATGCCCTTGTGTGAAATGACATTATTTTTACCTCCGATAACTTGTTTTAGTTATTATTTGTCGGAGGTCTCATTTTATTCTCACTTATTGCGCCCTTTACCACCTGTTTTTTCACACAAATGCAACCTTTTTATGGAAAGCTTGGTTTTTAAATCAGAAAGCTTTTACTATGTTAAATCGAGAAAGGGTGTTTTTATGAAGAAGTTTTTATCTCTCCTTGCAGCAATTGCGCTGATGTGCTCCGTTGTCGGATGCTCTTCAGGAGGCTCTGTCACCATCGACCACTCTGCTACCGATGTCGTTAACAGCTCCGATATCGCTGAACCCTCATCCCCTACCGATTCTATACCAGCTGACGCCACACATTCCGAGACCTTAACCACTGCTCCTACAACTACCATAGCCGTAGGTACAGGTGATGTGGCTGGCGACAGCCTTTCTGATGAATATGATGTTCCTGCAATTGATTTTGAATGGGATACTACGCTTGATGATTATGAAATAACAGAAGACGGAGCAGCCGTGATGCCCTCTGAGGAATGGCTGCCTCCCGATGATATCATCAAGCCCCCTGTTATCGAGCCCGAGGCCGGCCTGCTGACAGGCGGCGAATGGAACGACAACGACCACTGGCACGACTGGGTATCCCTCTATCAGACGCATGAGGATTGGGAGCAATATCGTGAATTCTGGCATATAGACTACACTGACTCAAGAGTTGAAGTTAAAATAACCGCCGATGGCGAGCCCGTTGAGGGTGCTACAGTGCACGGCTATTATATGAGTTCTGTTACAGATAACAGTGGCACTGCATATCTTTTCTTCAACGGCGAGGCTAATGATAGCTTCAGTGGAGATGTTGTACGGCAGCTAACTGTCGAATACAACGGCATTGAAGAAACTATAATGGATTGGGATCTTGTAACCGATGGCGATGAGATCATATACGAGCTGAAAGCAGACATATCCGCTCCGCAAAAATCATTGGATCTAATGCTTATGGTGGACACTACTGGGTCAATGACAGATGAGCTCATGTATCTGCAGGAGGAACTGAAGGATGTTATCAACCGCATCCAGCTGGAAAACGGAAATCTACCCATCAGGGTCAGTGTTAACTTTTATCGTGACGAGGGCGATGAGTATATTATCAAAGATTTTCCTTTTACCGAGGATATCGACAGTGCCATTAGTGATATAGCAGCGCAGGAAGCAAGTGGCGGCGGAGATACGCCAGAAGCTGTACATACTGCTCTCGACAATGCACTTAATGGTCACAATTGGAACGATAACTCCACAAAACTGATGTTCTTTGTGCTTGATGCACCACCTCACGATGATAATCAGATAATTGATGAGACAAACAAGCTGATAAAGCAGGCAGCAGAAATGGGTGTTAGATTGATCCCCGTTGCCTCCAGTGGTATTGACAAGTCTACCGAATACCTACTGCGCTCTATGGCGTTTACCACAGGCGGAACTTATACCTTCCTTACCGACCACAGCGGCATCGGCGGAAGCCATATCGAGCCCACTATCGGCAACTACACCGTAGAAAAGCTCAACGACATGATGGTACGTATCGTGAACAGCTATCTCTCAACTATTAGTATCTCTGAACTGCCAATTATTGCTCCCACTGAGCCAATAATTGACTTTGATGATATGCTGATGTCCATCGATGTCAATTTCAATGATCCAACCCATTACTACCTCCTCAATGTTATGGCTGACGGTAGTCTTTATCGCACGACTTATATTGGTCACGATAGCGGAGATTTCTTTAAGAAGTACCGTGCCTGTGACGAAAGCGCATTCGATATCGCCTACACCGAAAAAGCTGATACGCTTGACAGCGAAACGATCGCACTGCTGACTGAATATATCAGTGCAATCGATACATCAAGCGAGTATTACGACTATACCCGTGACAACGATGGAATAACTTTTGATGTTGAAGAGCCACTGCACGTAACTGTATACAGCTATCACAGCATTGATGGCAAGGTACAGCCTTTCCATATTACAAGCCACGCTGGCACAAATATCTACCACGAAACCAAGGATGAAAGTGCCCTTGCTGCATACCAACTGCTGCAGGAGCATGATCTGGTGCTTGATTGGCTGCGCTTTATACAACGCTGACGTACAAATTATATAGTCCTCGCCGCCGCATGTTGCAAAACTGTGGCGGCATCCCTTTTATGCTTGACAACAATCGACTAGTGCTATATAATTAATATAGTAATTGTTTGGAGGTAAGCCATGTTCTGTGAATACTGTGGCGAGATCATAAAAGGAAGTGCCACAAAGTGTCCATGCTGCGGAGCAAGAGTTACTGCCCACGTAGGTGGCGACTATAACAGCGAGATCCCAACATCAACAAATGTTGATGACTACTATGCCAACCTGCAGGAGCAAACTCCGCCCAGCTCTACATACTCCGCCCCTGATGAGCAGATCAATAATCTAGGTATAACTCGTGCAGACATAGTTCTCGCCGCACTTTCAATAATGTTCCCTGTCATCGGCTTAATTGCAAGTGCTCGCTTCTTCAAAAAAAATCAAAAAGTGTTCGGAATACTGTGTCTAGCATTTGGCATAATACAGACATTATCCTTTTTCCTTCCTTTTGTTTTCGTGTTTTTTGTTGGTGTTTTAGACAGTGGTGCAATGTCAATGTGATCTCGTAATTTAACCAAAAAGGCCTGAGATCAATCTCAGGTCTTTTTATTAGCAAGATAATATGTAGATTTAAAATTAAAACCGCCCAAACTATTGCCTGGACGGAAATATGCAATGGCAGGGGCAGAAGGACTCGAACCCTCGACACACGGTTTTGGAGACCGTTGTTCTACCGACTGAACTATACCCCTATTGGTGGTGCGCCAACAGGGACTCGAACCCCGGACCGACCGGTTATGAGCCGGTTGCTCTAACCAACTGAGCTATTGGCGCGAGTATCTTGCGCACTTGGAAAAATAAGTGGTGACTCGTGGGGGAATCGAACCCCCGTTACCGGCGTGAGAGGCCGGTGTCTTAACCGCTTGACCAACGAGCCATATAGTATCAAGGAATAGGGGGTCCTATTCCTTGATAATTGGTACACCTTCAGGGACACGAACCCAGGACCCACTGATTAAGAGTCAGTTGCTCTACCAACTGAGCTAAAGGTGCATGTGTGTCGGCATCTATCTATCTTCCCAGGCAGTTGCCCGCCAAGTATTTTCGACGCAAGTGAGCTTAACTACTGTGTTCGGAATGGGAACAGGTGGACCCTCACCGCCATCGACACCGACTTTTGAGAGAATCTCTCAA
>JAZPZN010000091.1:0-12721 GCA_045544715.1 Oscillospiraceae bacterium
AGCACTTGTGCTAATGTCGCCATACATAACCACCTCACTGACTACTGACTTTTTCTTACAAGAAGAATAGTTGTATCTAATCAGCGTTGTGGTTATCTTATAGACTTTTTATGTTATCAACCATTTGATGTGACAGAGCCATTAGATTAATTTCATAATGAGCTCAGTGATGAAAACTCCGCCGCAGGCACATACTGCCACTGTCAGCAGCCCTCTCTCAAAAAATGCGAGTACCACTGCCACTGCGCACCCTACCACCGCACTGATTATCGAATCACTGCTGTGGAATACAGCAGGTACTGTCATGGCACTCAGCACCGCATATGGAACGTAAAACAGAAAATTCATAACAAATTTTGATTTGATCTTTTTTCTGAAAGCTGCCAACGGGAGCATTCTTATGAGGTATGTGACCAGTGCCATCACACAAATACTGATGCAAAGATAAGTGCTGTCAATGCTCACTTTCGGCACCTCCCTCATCGTCAGTCTTTATATCCTGCGGAAAGAATACCGCACCGAATACTGCTGCAATCACTGTGCATATTATCACCGATATTCCTGAGGAGATGCTTTTGAATATCGGTACATAATAGATGACGCAGCTGAGCACGCTTGCGATGACGGCAACACGCAGTATTCCACCGCTTTTTTTTGCGGGTGGGATAACGATAGCAATGAACATTCCGTAAATTGCGATGCCCAGAGCTGATTTTACATCAGCAGGGAGTATCTCGCCCAGAAAAGCTCCACAGGCGGTACCTGTTGCCCAGAATATATAGGGCAGGGTTATCAGTCCGTACATATATCTCGGTGCTGCATCGTATGGACGACCCGATGCCACTGCGAATATCTCATCAGTGATACCAAAGGATGATACTATCCTATGGAACATATTATATTTGCTGTCAAGCTTCTGCGATAGGGACAGGCTCATCAGTGCGTAACGCATATTGATAATAAGCTGCGCCAATGCCATTTCTATATAGCTGCCACCTGCAGCGATTATTCCTATTCCTGCTACCTGCCCTGCGGATGTGAGATTAGTCATTGAGATGAGTATAGCTGCAATAGGTGGAATTCCCATTCCTACAGCAGTTATGCCAAATGTGAAAGATACCGAAAGATATCCCAGTGCTATCGGAAGCCCGTCTTTAAGACCACTGCGATACGAATTCGGTGAAATTGCTTCTGCCATTTCTACACCTTGCTTTTATCTTTTTTCGTGCGCTTTTGTGATATTTGTCAGCGCAACAGCTTTATTGTAGCATAAAAGCTGTTGTTTTTCAATATAATAGCCAAAAATTTCGACATACTATTGCAATTTGCGGTAAAGATATGGTAAAATATTATCAGCTTTTGCTAAATATTTTACTAAAGGAGAAATTATGGAAACAAACATTATGACTATTGTAGTGTTTATCGTATATGCGCTTGTAATGCTTGCGATAGGCATCTACTATTACAAAAAGTCGTCAAGCATGAATGATTACTTTATCGGAAACCGTGAGCTTGGTCCCTGGACTACTGCTATCTCTGCTCAGGCATCTGATATGAGTGGATGGCTTCTGATGGGTCTGCCTGGTGCAGTACTTGTAAGCGGTCTCACTGAAAGTTGGATAGCTATTGGTCTTTTCATTGGTACATATCTCAACTGGAGACTTATCGCGGCAAGGCTCCGTAAGGTGAGCTATGCCGCAGGTGATGCCATAACCATCCCCGAATATTTGCAGAAAAGATTTTTCACTGAAAGCCCTGTAGTGCGTATAGTATGTGCTGCAATAATCTTCATTTTCTTTCTGGTATATACTGCTTCTGCGTTCAGTGCAGGTGCTAAGCTGTTCAATTTTGTTTTCGGTACAGATTATTTGATATCTCTGACTATTGGTGCATTTATCATTATCAGCTACACTTTCCTTGGCGGCTTCTTTGCTGTTTGCTGGACTGACCTTATTCAGGGTATACTGATGTTTATTGCACTTATCGTTGTGCCTGTAGTTGCAGTATTCTGCACACCTGATTTTGCTAATGCTACATTCGGTACGATTGATGCATCCAAGGCAGTCACTGAGTATTACACCAGCTTTATCTGTGATGCAAACGGAAACCTTGCAATTACTACTATAGTATCGGGTCTTGCATGGGGTCTTGGCTATTTTGGTATGCCTCATATCCTTGTTAGATTTATGGCTATCAAGTCCAGTGACATGATCAAGAAGAGCCGTATCATTGCTACGATATGGGTATTTATCACCCTCGGTGCAGCAGTGCTTGTAGGTGTTTTTGGCAATCTATTCCTCAACGCTCCCGGCAACGAGGAGCTGCTGGCAAAGTTTACTGCACTTGGTGACAGCGAGAAGATATTCATGTTCCTCTCTTCCTCTCTGCTGCCTGCACTTATTGCAGGAATCATCCTTTCTGCTATCCTTGCAGCTATTATGAGTACCGCCGATTCCCAGCTCCTTGTAACCGCATCTGCTGTTACGAATGATATGTTCAAGATATTTAAGAAGGATGCCAGCGACAAGACCCTTATGTGGATAAGCCGTGGTACTGTTATTGGTATCTCTGTAATTGCATACTTCCTTGCAATGGATCCCAACAGCTCAGTAATGGGTCTCGTATCCTACGCATGGGCTGGCCTTGGTGCTGCATTCGGCCCTGCAATGCTGCTGTCACTGTTTTGGAAGCGTATGACTATCTGGGGTGCTGTTGCAGGTGCAGCTACAGGCGGTATCGCGGTTATTGTATGGGAGAGCGTTCCTGTACTTGCGGGTACTGGTATATATTCTCTGCTTCCTGCATTTGTACTTGCCATGATCGCTGTTATCATAGTATCTATGCTTACTAAGGTCGACGAGGAAAAGGTAAACGATCTGTTTGCAAGAGCTGAAAAAACCGATGTGCTTGATAAGAACTAAGCAGTATTTTTAAGTATCAATAACACCTCAGTGTCCTGCTGAGGTGCTATTTGTTTGTTTCGGAAATCCGATGTTGCTTCAGCATTTGGTTTATTTTGTGATATTACCTAAAAATATTTGTTAAGTATTACGATTTTAAGTGGTTGACATTATATCAAATAAAGTGTATAATTATTTTGTATTGATGTAAATGATTACATCTTGAAATTTGAATTTCGGAGGTCATTTTATGGCTATTTTAGTAACAGGCGGCGCTGGTTTTATCGGCTCGCACACCTGTGTTGAGCTGCTCAATGCCGGAGAAGAGATCGTTGTGATGGATAATTTTTACAACTCCAATTCCCGTGCGCTTGATGGCATCAAAGAGATTACAGGCAAGGATTTCAAGTTTTATGAGGCGGATATGTTGGATATGGCAGCTGTTGATCAGATCTTTGCTGAGAATGATATCGAGGCTGTAATTCATTTTGCGGGATATAAGTGCGTTCCCGAGAGCGTTAAGAAGCCCTTGATGTATTACTCCAACAACCTGAGAGGCACATTCAACATTCTGGAGTGCATGAAGAAGTATGGCTGCACAAAGTTCGTGTTCAGCTCCTCTGCTACTGTTTACGGCATTCCTGCAAGCGTGCCTGTAAAGGAGGATTTTCCTCTTTCTGCGATCAATCCATACGGCAGCACAAAGCTGATCATTGAGAATCTCTGTCGTGAGATGGCAGCATCAAGTGACAAGTGGAGCATGATACTGCTGCGTTATTTCAATCCCGTCGGTGCCCATGAGAGCGGCAAGATCGGCGAGGATCCCAACGGCATCCCGAACAATCTTATGCCTATCGTACTTGACAAGGCAACAGGCAAGCGTGACGTGCTGAGCGTTGCGGGTAATGACTATCCTACCCCTGATGGAACTTGTGTACGTGACTATATCCACGTTGTTGATCTGGCAAAGGGTCATGTTGCGGCGATCAGGAAGGCGAGAAATTCTCATGGTGCACTTGCATTTAATCTTGGCACCGGCAATGGATATTCAGTGCTTGAGATACTTGATACTTTCCAGAGAGTGAATGGTATTGATCTCGGCTACACTATCGGTGAACGCCGCCCCGGTGATGCTGCTGCCACCTATGCGGATCCTTCCCTTGCTGAGCGTGAGCTTGGCTGGAAGGCTGAAAAGACCCTTGATGAGATGTGCCGTGACGCATGGAACTTCCGCAAGGCTCGTGAGGAAGAAAATAAATAGTTATGCAACTCTGCCTCCTGTGGCAAAACCTGCAGGAGGCTATTTCAATGATGCCGCCGATTTAAGGAGAATATATGGTTAAGACTATATTGGCAGCGGTACTTGCTGCGCTTATGATGATAGCAACAGGCTGTGGTACGGACAGTGAGGGCGTATCTGACAGTATAAATTCTGAGATTACGGAGAGTGACGAAATGGAGATCACAAACAAGACTTTTCCTGCAACTGAGCAGTATGTTAAGATGCTTGGCAGAACAGCAGAGGATGAGGGCATTTTATGGCTTGCACTTTCGGCAAGCGGTGTGGAGTTCACGGTTAAGGGTACTGCTGCATCGGTTACGGTGGTAGGTGACAGCATGGTTAATGCTGGCAAGGATAAGCAGGCTCGTTTTGCAGTATATGTTGACGGTGAGCGAGTGCTTGATGAGCAGATAGATGCGGCTGAAAAGACCTACGATATCTTTACTTCTGACACTGAGAAAGAAGCTACCGTTACCATTATCAAGCTGAGTGAGGCAGCTGAGTCCACAATGGGCATCAGGAGCATCAATGTTACTACTGCTGAGGATATCAAGCCCACTGTACAAAAGGATCTCAAGATCGAGTTTATCGGCGACAGCATTACCTGTGGCTACGGTGTAGACGATGAGGTAAAGGAGAACCACTTCTCTACCTCCACTGAGGATGCAACCAGAGCTTATGCATACAAGACTGCTCAGAAGCTGAATGCGGATTACAGCCTTGTATCCTACAGCGGTCATGGCATAATCTCAGGCTATAGTGGCGATGGCAAAAAGGTTACCAGCCAGCTGGTTCCCGATGTTTATGAAAAGTTTGCAAAGAGCTACGGTAACTATAATGGTATATTCAGTGTTTCTTACGTTGATTGGGATTTTGCAAGATTCCAGCCTGATGTTGTTGTTATCAATCTCGGCACTAATGATGCAAGCTACTGCGGCTCTGATAGGGACAAGATCACTGATTACTCTGAAAATTATGCAGAGTTCCTCAAAGTGGTAAGAGAGAAGAATCCCGATGCGCATATCGTATGCGCTCTCGGTGTAATGGGTGACAGCCTTTATACAGGTGTCCGCAAGGCGGTCGAGCTCTACACTGAAGCAACAGGTGATACAAATATCTCCCATGTGCGTCTGACACCTCAGAATGGTTCTACAGGCTACGCAGCCGACTGGCATCCCACAGAGGCTACACATGAGATAGCATCTGATGAGATGGTGGCACATATCAAGTCTGTTCTTGAGTAATAAAACTAAGCTCCTCGTAAAATGAGGAGCTTAAGCTATATGAACCAAAGAGCGGCACAACAGTGCCGCTCTTTGTGATTGAAATAGTTCAGCGTTTTTTATTGCAGTGCTGACATTCTGCAAGGCTGCAATTACCCTCGCAAAGAGCGTATTCGCCGCCGCCTACACTGAGGAGACCGCCTTCAACCAGCAGCTTTGCCATTTTACGTCTTGCGGAGAAATAGATCGACTGCACAGTGGTACGTGCTACCTGCATGTATTCAGCAGCCTCGCTTTGGGTGCATCCTACATAGTCGATAAGACGGATGGTTTCGTACTCCTCTACGGTGAGTGCATCGGGCTGTTTGTTTTCGTGCCCGGTGCTGATCTGTGTTACCTTAGGGATAAAACAGACCTTACGTTTTCGCTTGTGTCTTGCCATAATTACCTCCAAACCAGTGCTATTCGCACTATCCATCTTATAATTATAGCATAGTTGAAGGATTTTGTCTAGTGGTACAGCATGATAATAAGCAATATTAATGATATGATATCACTTGTTTTTTCTGTTTTTACCGATATTGAATTTATCTGCAAAATTCTTGAGGACCTCACTGAAGGATGGCTTGTGTTGCTCTTTGGGGGCGACGGGTTTGGGGGATTCGATGTGAACATAGTCAGGTGTTATGAATGTCACATCTCCCACATAATCCGCTGTTTCCTGTGGGAGCTGGCGTCGCTTCAGACGGCCTTCGATGAAGTCTTTGACCAGCATATAGATAACGGCGCATACAGGCACTCCAAGCAGCATTCCGAGCATACCGAAAAGTCCGCCGCCGATAAGGATGGAAATGAGTATCCAGACTGCAGGAAGACCTGTAGAGTCGCCAAGTATCCAGGGGGCTATGATGTTGCCATCAACATTTTGGAGTATTAACATAAAGATGATGAACCATAATGCTTTTATTGGGTCATCTGACAGCAGGAGCAACAGTGTGCATGGTATACATCCTATTGCAGGGCCGATGAAGGGAATAAGATTGAATACGAACATGATAACAGCAATAAGTAGTGCAAAAGGCATATTCATTATCGTGCAGCCGATGAAGCATATCATAGCGACCAGCAGCGCTTCAAGTATCTTGCCGACGATAGAGCCGAGGAATTTTTTGTTAGCCTCTTTGCATACACTAAGAAAATGCTGTGCGGTCTTTACTTTTACAAAGGAGAAGATGACTTTTTTGATCTGACCGACGAACATCTCTTTTTTAGCGAGCAGATAAATGGATATGATAAGTCCGATAATAGCATTTTTCATTGCATCCAGCACTGCCCATACGCCTGTTGCAAGGTTACCTGCGAAGCCGAGCAGCTCGCCCGAATATTGATTCCATATATCAGTGACAAGCTTAGTGAAATCGTCGATAGGATTGCCGAGAAATTCAACGATATCAGGGTAATCTTCAAAGAATTTATTGATAAAATCACGTACGGTCGCTATGTAGCTATCCATATTGCTGAAGATCGCAACGATGTTTTCTGTCAGCTGAGGTATTACCATGACGATGACGAGCGTCAATGCAAGGATAACGGCAAGCATAGTTATCGTCAGCGAAAGTGCCCTTGCACGGTTACGCTGTTTGCTGATGTCAGACTTTGCCCATTTACCGAAGAATTTGTTTTCTATCCATGCCATCAGCGGATTGATGAGGTATGCGCAGAAAATACCGATGATTATAGGGTTTATCACCGCCCCGAATACCGATAGCTTTTGCATCACCATCTCAATGTTGAATATTATCATCACTGCGATGGCACTTACGATTATCGTTCCCACTGCGTACGCAGATATGGTAAGGTATTTTGAATTGCGTTCGATCTTCATACTGTCCTCCGTTTGCACTGGATGTCAGTGCTATTCCCAATATACATTATTATTTTACAACGTAATTGGTAAAAAAGCAATAGAAAAGCCGTTCCTGGCGTATTTGTAGAGCATCTTGAATACAATTTTCGTCATTTTATCACAAAAGTTCTATTGACAATTTATCAATAATGCATTATAATGTCGTATGTACGACAATTTGATATCTGACAAGAGGTGTAAAATGGATAACATATTCATCGGCATACGGTTGAGATCGCTCAACAATGCGATAAGGCGGTATCTTGACCGTTATACTCACAGTATGCACAAAGATACGATAACCTGCAGCAATGCATGGATAATAGGTCATCTCGCCCATGCGAAGGGGGATGTATATCAACGTGATTTGGAGGAGCAGTTTGGTATTACACGCTCTACTGCTTCAAAGGTGCTGATACTGCTAGAAAAAAAGGGCATGATACGCCGTGAGGGAGTATCACATGATGCAAGGCTGAAAAAGCTGGTGCTGACTGAGCAGGCATTGAAGATAGCTGCTGAAATGGAAAGAAACGGCAAGGTGATGGAGGCACAGCTGACAAAAGGCTTTACTGATGATGAACTAAAGCTGCTGATAAGTTTCATCAGCCGTATGGAAGCAAATCTCGGGGAGGGCGTCTGCTGCCCCGATGAAGGAATTGTGACAGAGCAAGGGGAGGAATAACTATGCTGAGAAAACTTGCAGGATGTGTAAGGCAATATAAGCTGCCTGCGCTGCTGACACCTTTATTCGTTATACTTGAAACTATTGCTGAGGTGCTGATACCTATAACTATGGCAGAGCTTATCGACAAGGGCATAACTCTCGGTGATATGAATGCAGTGCTTATCGCAGGTGTGAAGCTGTTGGTGCTGACCTGTTTTGCTATGCTGTTCGGTGTTATTGCAGGCTTTACCGCATCCTACGGAAGTGCGGGATTTGCGGCAAACCTGAGACAGGATATGTTCTATAATGTGCAGAGATTTTCATTTTTCAACATCGACAAGTTCTCAACTGCCAGTATCGTTACAAGGCTCACTACTGATGTTTCTAATGTGCAGATGGCTTTCCAGATGATAACACGCATCACTGTTCGTTCTCCCTTTATGCTGATATTTGCATTTGCGGTGGCATTCAGTATCGATGCGGGGCTTTCTATGGTTTTTCTTGCCACTATACCTCTGTTGGCAGTGGGATTGTTCGTCATCATTAAGTTTGCGTTCCCTCGTTTTCAGAGAGTGTTCAAGACCTACGACAAGCTGAACAGTGTTGTTGAGGAAAATCTTCATGGTATACGTGTAGTTAAGAGCTTTGTGCAGGAGGAGCACGAAATAGCCAAGTTCGGCAAGATATCTGACAGCATATATACAGATTTCTCAAAGGCTGAAAAGACTGTTGCATGGAATGCGCCTCTCATGCAGATCGCAGTTTATACCTGCATGGTGCTTATCTCGTGGCTGGGGGCGCAGGCAATTGTTGCCAGCGGCAACAACGAGGCACTGGGGCTTTCTACGGGCGAGCTAATGAGCCTTTTTACCTATTCAATGCAGATACTGATGAGCCTTATGATGCTCTCTATGATATTTGTAATGCTCACCATGTCTAAGGCGAGTGCAAACCGTATCGTTGAGATACTTGATGAAAAAACCGACATCAACGACGGCGAGAAGAATATCACAGAGGTAACAGACGGCTCTGTAGAGTTTAGAAATGTGTGCTTTAAATATCATGAAAGTGCCGAGAAAAATGCTTTGGACAGTATCTCAGTCAAGATAAGCTCGGGTGAAACGGTTGGAATTATTGGTGGCACTGGCTCGTCTAAATCTACTTTTGTACAGATGATCCCACGCTTGTATGATACCACTCAGGGCGAGGTGCTCGTAGGCGGCGTAAATGTGCGTGACTATAACCTCACCGCCCTCAGAGATCAGGTGGCTATGGTGCTGCAGAAGAATGTGCTGTTCTCCGGCACTGTCAAAGAGAACCTTCGTTGGGGTGATGCAGATGCCACAGATGATGAGCTTCGCCATGCTTGTGAGCTTGCTTGCGCAGATGAGTTCATTCAAAGCTTTCCTGATAAATATGATACTTTTATCGAGCAGGGCGGCACTAACGTTTCTGGTGGTCAGAAACAGCGTCTGTGTATCGCAAGAGCTCTTCTGAAAAAGCCAAAGATTCTCATCCTTGACGACTCTACCAGTGCTGTGGACACCAAGACGGATGCGATGATACGCAAGGCATTCCGTGAGGAGATACCCGATACTACAAAGATAATCATTGCACAGCGCATATCCAGTGTGCAGGATGCTGATAAGATCATCGTTATGAACAACGGCTGTATCGATGCTGTGGGCACTCACGAGGAGCTGTTGAAAACGAATGATATCTACCGTGAGGTATACGAATCTCAGATGAAGGGAGCTGATGACGATGAGTAAAAAGCCTGACATGAACGGGAAAAAGCCTCCTATGGGCGGCAGACCTCCGATAAAGTTTGATGCAAAGGTGCTTACAAGGCTGATGACATATATGAAGCCCTTCAGGGTGCAGGCGGTGCTTGTGATCATCTGCATCGTGATAAGCTCGCTTGCAGGTGTTGCATCCTCGTTGTTCATCAAGACCCTTATCGACGATTATATAATGCCCCTTGTAGGAGTGGAAAACCCTGACTTCTCGGGTCTGCTGAACGCTATTCTCGGAATGGTGGCAGTGTTCATGCTGGGAATAATCGGAACACTTGCCTATAACCGCATGATGGCTAATATCTCTCAGGGTATGCTGAAAAATATCAGAGATGATATGTTCAACCACATGCAAAGGTTGCCTGTAAAGTATTTCGACACTCACAATCACGGCGATGTGATGAGCTATTACACAAACGATACGGATGCGCTGCGCCAGATGCTGTCGCAGTCGTTGCCATCGTTCATCTCTTCGCTTATGACGGTGGTGTCGGTGTTTGCGTCGATGCTTAGCATAAGTGTATGGCTCACACTTGTTGTTATTGTTTTCCTCGTGCTGATATTTATGGTTACAGGAAAGGTCGCAGGGCTCAGCGGAAGATACTTCATGCGCAATCAGGCATCCATAGCGGATGTCAACGGATATATCGAGGAGATGATAAATGGTCAGAAGGTCATCAAGGTCTTCTGTCATGAGGAGGCTGCAAAGGCTATATTCGATGGCAAGAACGAGGAGCTTCGCAATAATGTTGCAAAGGCTAACGGTTACGCCAATATTTTGATGCCTGTCAACAACTGTATGGGTTATTTCCTGTATGTGATACTTGCGATAGTCGGCGGAATCATGGCGATAAACAGTGTGACGAATGTTGCGTGCTTTGCCGTTAATACGTTGACACTTGGCGCAATTGCATCCTTTTTGCAGCTCTCGAGGAGCTTTATCGGCCCTATCGGTCAGATATCTCAGCAGCTGAATGCCGTGGTAATGGCGATGGCAGGTGCGCAGAGAATATTCTCTCTCCTCGATGAAGAGCCCG
This sequence comes from Oscillospiraceae bacterium, assembly GCA_045544715.1. GTDB lineage: Bacteria > Bacillota > Clostridia > Oscillospirales > Ruminococcaceae > CAG-115. The sequence continues at coordinate 10,809 of JAZPZN010000091.1, forward strand.
AAACAGATGAGGGTTATGTTACACTTGTCAATGCAAAGTACGATCATAATGACGTTCTTGTGGAAAGTACAGAGCGCACCGGTATATGGGCATGGAAGCATCCGCACAGCGATGGCACCGTTACTTATACAGAAGTAAAGGGTAATGTGGTGCTTGACGATGTGGATTTTGGCTATACAGATGAAAAGCTGGTACTTCACAATATAGATATTTATGCGCAGCCAGGTCAGAAGATCGCCTTTGTAGGCGCTACAGGTGCAGGAAAGACTACTATCACAAACCTAATAAATCGCTTTTATGATATTGCAGACGGAAAGATACGATATGATGGCATAAACATCAACAAGATAAAGAAGGATGACCTGCGCCGCTCTCTTGGCGTGGTGCTGCAGGACGTAAACCTGTTCACAGGAACGGTCATGGAAAACCTGCGTTACGGTAATCCCGATGCCACTGACGAGGAGTGTATCGCAGCGGCAAAGCTTGCGAATGCCGATGGATTTATACGCATGCTGCCCGAGGGATATAACACAGTGTTGTCGGGGGATGGCAGCGGGCTTTCGCAGGGACAGCGTCAGCTTATATCTATCGCAAGGGCGGCTGTTGCAGATCCTCCTGTTATGATACTTGACGAGGCGACCTCATCCATCGACACGAGGACTGAGGCTATCGTACAAGCGGGCATGGATGCGCTGATGCTGGGAAGAACGGTGTTTGTTATCGCACACAGGCTCTCCACTGTAAAGAACTCCGATGTGATCATGGTGCTTGATCATGGCAGGATAATCGAGCGTGGCAGCCATGAAAAACTGATCGAGGAAAAGGGTCAGTATTATAGGCTGTATACAGGTGCATTTGAACTTGAATGATGTTTGGCTCAGGTGAAGCTTTGCTTTCGCCTGAGTTTGCATTATTTACCATTCCTTAATCGACAAAAAACGATTTTTGCCCTTGTATTTTTTCTCTGAGTATGGTATAATTATTATAATTGCATTATAAATATGTATATTGTCGGATATGCCGCAGGCGGCGGTGTCCGGCTTTTGGCATAAGCCATAAAGGAAAGGATGATCATTTTGAATCGTGTTGGTCTGGATATAGGCTCAACTACCGTTAAGGTTGCCGTTATCGGTGAAAATGATGAGCTGTTATACAGTCAGTACAAGCGTCATTTTTCAGATATCAGAAAGACGGTTGCAGATATAATTTCAGAGGCAGGCGAGCAGCTGAAGGGGCAGCAGGTAATGATCGCTGTGACAGGCTCGGGTGGTATCTCTGTATCAAAGTGGCTGGGGATTCCCTTCGTGCAGGAGGTCGCTGCGGGCACAAATGCTATCCGCAAGCTGATCCCTCAGACAGATGTAGCTATCGAGCTTGGCGGTGAGGATGCAAAGATCACATACCTCACCGGCGGTCTTGAACAGCGTATGAACGGTACCTGTGCAGGCGGCACAGGCGCATTTATTGACCAGATGGCTGCCCTCATCAATACTGATATCGGAGGTCTTAATGAGCTTGCAAAAAAGCACACAACTATTTATCCTATTGCTTCACGTTGTGGTGTGTTTGCGAAGAGCGATATCCAGCCGCTGCTGAATGATGGCGCCAAGAGGAGCGATGTGGCCGCATCGGTATTCCAGTCTGTTGTAAATCAAACTATCAGCGGACTTGCCTGCGGTAAGCCTATCAGAGGCAATGTTGCATTTCTCGGAGGCCCTCTCCATTATCTTTCAGAGCTGCGCCAGCGTTTTATTGAAACACTTAACCTTACCGAGGAGCAGATTGTATTCCCTCCTAACGCTAATCTTTTTGTGGCAATGGGATGTGCATTCTCTGATGAGAGCGCAGAGGTGGATTTTGATGACCTCGTTGCACGCTCTTCCGCTTTGGAGGAGAACCAGCTGCGTGAGGTA